>JAFYMA010000209.1 GCA_017556845.1 Clostridia bacterium
CGAACGCCCTTTTAAGGGCGGCAAAAGTGGCAAAGGCAATAGGCTTGAGTATACGAAAGCCAGCGGCTTGAGCCGCTGGCCGGTAGTATTGGGCTTTTAGCCCTTGTGCAAACCACCCGTTTGACGGGTGGTTATGATTTAAGTTTTATATCTGACAAGCAATTCCCGAACGTGTTCTGTCCGATTCAAATGCAGCTTCCATTATCTGAAGCACGCGGCGGACGTTTATTTCGTTTACTATAAGCTCGTCCTTTCCGTCAAGAACATTTATAATGTTGGTATAATAGTCAGTCCAGTGGGGATCAACGCTCGGAAGCGGAATTTCTTCAAGCGTTTCAGCAGGGCGGGGAGCCATTGTTCTTGTAGGACCGGCTTCTGTCTGTACAACGACAGGCTCCCAGTTCATAACGTGGTCCCTCGCTCTTATTATCTTTCCTCTGCAATCCCAGCCTTCGATCACGAGAGAGCCTCCGTCGCCGTATGCGTACCATCTGGGCTGCTGTACGAGTGTATACGTGCTCGTTTCTATCTGTGCTGTCATACCGCTTTCAAAACGAAGTATAAGCTTGTAGTAGTCATCTACCTCAGGGGTGCGTACGGAGTGCATATTTGCATATACCGAAACGACCTTTTCAGATCCCATCATATCAATTATCTGGTCTATCTGATGAACTCCCCAGTCAAACAGCATTCCGCCGCCTGCAACCTTGAATTCACGCCAGCCGTGCACAACGCCGTTCTGACCGTGAACACGTGATTCGATAGCGTAGGGCTTACCGATAAGGCCTTGATCTATGGCTTCCTTTACTATTCTGTAATCTCTGTCCCATCTTCTGTTCTGGTGGACCGAAAACAGCTTGCCGTGCTTTTTCGCCGCATTCACCATTGAGTCGAATTCCTTTACGGTTATTGCGACCGGCTTTTCGCAAATTGCGTTATAGCCGTGCTCTATTGCGGAAATTACGTAATGGGGATGAAAATTGTTCGGCGTTGCAACGAGAACTATATCAAACATTTTTGAATTTAAAAAGTCCTCTGCATTTTCAAAAACGGTAAGACCTGCGTTTTTTGCCAAAGCGAGTCTGTCAGGATCAATATCAAATGCAGCAGTAACCTCAAGCTTGCCTGCAAAATGCTGTTTAATAGCGTTGTGATGGTAAGTAGCCATTCCGCCGTAGCCAATAATACCGAGCTTGTACATAATTTAAAATTCCTTTCGGATAACGTATTTAATGAATTTAACAGTGTTTATTAACGTGTATATTATACCACTTTTTTGAAAACAGTCAACCCCTTTTAATAAATTTTCGCGTGCTTTTTGTTGTAGTTATCACAAAAAAGCCTTGAATGCTAACTCGAAGGCTAATTTACAAATTATTCACAAAAAAATCCTATAAAATTATTGAATAAAAACGGCGGTAGTGGTACATTCTATGTAGAGTTTAGCACTCGGATAGCCTAAGTGCTAAAATCGAGGATCAAGGAGGCGAAGATATGCGTATAGGTGACGATCTTTCCGATAGAAAAAAAGCAATTCTCCGTGCGCTTATTGACGCACACATAGAAAACGGCGAGCCGGTAGGGTCAAAATACCTTACATCATGCGATATAGGATGCTCATCTGCCACTATAAGAAACGAGATGAGTGAGCTTGAGCAGATGGGGTATCTGGAGCAGCCGCACACCTCTGCGGGCAGAGTACCGTCAAAGGCAGGCTACAGATTTTACGTCGATTCGCTTATGCGTGCGTATTCTCTTACCGCCCGTGAGCTTGAAACTCTTAACAATATGCAAAAGGCACGCCTGTCACAGCTTGACAAAATGATAAAGGCTGCAGGCAAGCTTATAACCTCAATGACCAATTATCCGACCGTATCGGTAAAGCCGAAATTCAAGGATCAGACGGTCAATTGCTTTAAAACGACGTTCGTTGACAGCCGCAATTTCATTTTGAGTATGATAATGTCCGGTGACGTTGTAAGATCGCGGTATATTCACTGCAAAATTGAGGTTACCGAGGAGGTCCTCAACAGACTTTGCGGTGTCCTTAACAATAATATAGCGCATAAAACATCGTCGGAAATAACGCTTCCGCTCATAATGAAAATGGAAAACGATATGGGTGTTGACGATGCACTGATATCGTCAGTCATTAAAAACGTCTACGACGTAATGAGCAGTGATGACGAGGGTGAGCTGAAATACGAGGGCGTAGACAAATTGCTTGAATACCCCGAATTTTCGGATCTCGGCAATCTTAAGGATCTTTTGTCCTTTATGGATAAAAAAGAACAGATAATGCAGCTTGTCGAAAACGATAAAAACGATAACGTCAGTATCTATATAGGCGGCGAGGACAGTTCGCTCAGCGCCAATTCGTCGATCATACTGAAGACCTTCAAGGTCGACGGTAAGGTAGTCGGTGCGATAGGAGTTATAGGTCCTCAGCGTATGGAATACCCAAAGGTAGTTGCTATGGTGGAATACCTTGCAAAATGCATATCGTCAACGCTTGAGATCCCTGACGTTAAAGAATTAAGACCGCCCGACAGCGATACGTAAGAAAGGAGAAAATGAAATGGCAGAAAACGAAGAGGTTTTGGAAAACGATCAGAACGATACACAGCAGGAACCAGTTCAGGAGGAAAAGGAGCCTTCAAAAAAAGATAAGAAGAAGGAAAAGAAGGAAACAGAGGCTCTTAAGATAGAAAACAGACGCCTTTCCGAAGCACTTGAAAGATCAAACGGCGATCTTGCCGATGCAAACGATAAGTATTTAAGACTGTTTGCTGAATTTGATAACTATAAAAAGCGTACTGCTCAGGAGCAGAAAACTGTGTATTCGTCTGCATATATGGATGCAGTTGAAGCTCTGCTTCCCGTGTTTGACAATATCGAAAGAGCGTCAGCGTACGCATCTGACGAAAACTCCAAAAACGGCTTGCAGATGATAATAAACAATTTCCGTGAAATTCTCGGAAAGATGGGAATTGAATCATACGGAGAAGTCGGAGACGAATTCAACGCCGAGATACATTCAGCGGTAATGCACGAGGAAAACGAAGAATTCGGAGAAAACACCGTGTCCCTCGTTCTGCAAAGAGGGTATAAAAAAGGCGACCGCGTAATAAGATACGCTATGGTAAAGGTCGCAAACTAAGTGAGAAAAAATAATAATCAATTATAGAAAGAGGTAATTTATTATGGGAAAAATCATTGGTATAGATCTTGGTACTACTAACTCATGCGTTGCGGTATACGAGGGCGGCGAGCCTGTCGTTATCCCCAATCCCGAAGGAGCGAGAACGACTCCGTCGGTAGTATCGTTTTCAAAGACCGGCGAAAGACTTGTCGGCTCTATTGCTAAAAGACAGGCGATAACGAACCCCGATAAGACGATAATGTCCATCAAAAGAGAAATGGGTACAGGCTACAAGGTTGATATAGACGGTAAGAGCTATACTCCCCAGGAGGTTTCCGCTATGATCCTCCAGAAGCTGAAATCCGATGCAGAGGCATATCTCGGCACAACGGTCACAGAGGCTGTTATCACAGTACCGGCATACTTTTCCGATGCTCAGCGTCAGGCTACAAAGGATGCAGGTAAGATCGCAGGACTTGAGGTCAAGAGAATAATCAACGAGCCTACTGCAGCTGCTCTTGCATACGGCGTTGATAAGGACGCACAGGATCAGAAGGTACTCATATTTGACCTTGGCGGCGGTACGTTTGACGTATCCGTGCTTGAAATAAGCGACGGCGTCGTAGAGGTTCTTGCAACTGCAGGTAACAACCGTCTCGGCGGCGACGATTTCGACAACAGGATCATCAACTGGATGGCAGAGACATTCCTCAAGGAAAACGGCATAGACTTAAGAAAAGACAAAATGTCCCTGCAGCGTCTTAAGGAAGCCGCTGAAAAGGCGAAGATCGAGCTTTCCGGTATGACAAGCACGAACATCAACCTGCCCTTCATCACAGCTGATGCTATGGGAACTCCCATGCACTTTGATGCAACATTGACAAGAGCAAAGTTCAACGAGCTTACAGCGGATCTCGTAGATGCAACGACAGGTCCTACCAGACAGGCACTTAAGGATGCAGGACTTTCCGCTTCCGAAATAAACAAGGTCCTTTTGGTCGGCGGTTCGAGCCGTATCCCCGCAGTTCAGGAGGCTGTTAAGAATATTACGGGCAAAGAGCCCTTCAAGGGAATCAACCCCGACGAATGTGTTGCTCTCGGCGCTGCTATTCAAGGCGGTGTTCTCGGCGGCGAGGTTAAGGGACTTCTTCTCTTAGACGTTACTCCCC
>JAFYMA010000210.1 GCA_017556845.1 Clostridia bacterium
CGCTTCAACTGCTGATCTCTTAAATTCTGTACTGTATTTCTTGTTCTTGCGTGATTTTCTCGGCATAAAAACAACCCCCTTAAAGTAATCTTGAAAACTTTTTGTTTTTTCAAGTGTCTACTCTAAGGGGATTATATCAAAGTGATCTCTCTGCCGATATTTTATTTAATCAAGCGTGTAAAGGCTTTTTAAAAGGGCGATCTCCTTTTCGTAGCCGTCAAGCTCGTTCGGGGTTTCGAGAATGAACGGCAAGCCCTTCAATCTCGGCTCGTTGATTATTCTTTTTATGCTTTCAACGCCGATATATCCGTCGCCTATCTTCTCGTGGCGGTCTTTTTTTGCGCCCTTTTGGTTTTTACTGTCGTTAAGATGTATTGCGCGCAGCTTATCAAGACCTATTATGCGGTCAAATTCATCAAGCACTGACGAAAAATCGGATATGACGTCGTAGCCGCCGTCTGAAATGTGACAGCTGTCAAGACAAACGCCGACCTTGTCCTTTAATTCGACACCGTCAAGAATTTCCTTTATCTCTTGGAACGTCGAGCCTATCTCACTGCCCTTGCCTGCCATCGTTTCTATAAGAACGGTCGTCTTCATATCCTTGAAAAGAACCTTGTTGAGAATTTCAACCGTTCTTTGTATTCCGACGTCTGCCCCGTCGCCCAGATGAGAGCCGGGGTGAAAATTGTAGTAGCTTTTATCAAGCATCTGCAATATACGAAGATCGTCACGGAAAATATCAAGAGCAAATTCACGCACCTCTTCCCTTGACGATGCGGGATTGAGCGTGTACGGCGCGTGGGCAACGATGGGAGCAAAATTATGCTCATTCATAAGAGCGCAAGCGTTTTTGATGTCCTCAACGCTCGGCTCCTTGCCCTTGCTTCCCCTGGGGTTGCGTGTGAAAAACTGAAACGTATCAGCGCCTATCTTCAATGCGCTTTCAACCATGGCGGTATATCCGCCGGACGATGATAAATGACATCCTATGTGAAGCATTTTTACCTCTTTCATATCTTGATCTTGTAATTTGACGATGTGATGTGCTCGTAATGAGCCGTAACGTCGCTTATAAACTCGTCCCACATACCGTTTTCACGCATACAGGACGGGCAGTTTTTGCCCGAAAACGCATTGTGCTGGCGGACATTTTCGATGGGAAGGGAATATTTGACCATTAGCTCGGCTGCAAGCACTGCCGTGTTTTTGACCGCCTTTATAAACGCCTCTGACGGTTTTTCTCCTCTCGGCTGCTTGTTAAGACATATTTCAATGCCTATTCCGTACAGATTGCCCTCGCCCTCAGCTCCGTCGCCTGCGTGGTACGCCGCTTCCTCCTCGGGCAGAGATTTGTATATTGCCTCATCATCAACGGTGTAATGCCAGGCAAGAGGTCTTTGTCCCTGCTCAAAGCTCTTAAGATATTGGCTGTGTGCCTTTGCTCCTGCACCTGCACGCCAGTTGTCCGTGTTGTGTATTACAACGTATTTTGCGCCGACCGAGCCTCTTTCGTATCTGCGGTTTATACGGTTCTTTGCAACGTAGTCAGCAATAACGGGCATACCGTTTTCAAGGTGTGTAATAAATTTTTCGGGCTTCGGCTGTATAACGTATACCGCACCGCCGAAACGCCATATATCCATAAATTCAGACAAAAGCACGGTTATCTTACCGCTTTGTACGGCAGGATCGTTTATATAAAGCCAGGTATTATCGTTTTTTGTTATATAGCCCGTAACGAGCAAAAGGTGGCCGTTCGTTGAACGGTCGGGATAGCCGCTTTTTGCAAGCTGACCCTTTTGTATCTTTACGGAGCAGGCAACGGGAAAACCGCACGATAATGCGTATTTCAAAGCCTCGGCATCATACAGATCGAAAAATGAGGAAAAACCGTGAAATGCAGGGAACGATGCGTTGAACGACCAGTTACCGTAAATATCCTTGCCGTTATCGTATACGGCGGCGGCAACGTCCTGCATCGGAGAATCGACTCCGTGGTACTCCATAGCCATACTGACCGACGTCGGAGAGCATATCCTGCCGCCTATAACGGGAACTGTACCCTGTATTCTCGTGTTTACTCTGTTTTCGGCGAAAAGACTGTCGGTTTTCGGAAGCTTGCCGTTTTCTGAATTTATTGCAAAGCTCACGCTGTAAAGAACGGGGGCATTTTCGATCGCCTTAAGCTCTATTCTGAATATGAATGACGTGTGCTTTTCTTTAAGGGTGAGTATGTCTATGTCAAGCTCGCCAAGGTCTGCCTTAGAGCTTGCCGATGCGGAAATTCCCGCCGTGTCCGACCAAACTCCCCACGAAAACCACTCGTTGCCGTCAGGTGAAACGGATACCGACACAGTACCGCCGACGCTTTTGCAGTTCCAGGATGCTATCATAACGTCAAAGCTGTCACATTCGATGCTGTCTGATATGAAAACACCGCACATTTTGCCTTCTTCAAGGGTAAGGCCGTCGTTATAAAAGCGTAAATTTTCGCATTTGCCCTTGAACTCGTTTGCATAAAGACATATCGTTCTGTGGTGCAGATCAATTTCGGGGTGATAAAAATCCTTTTCTATATCCAATTGCACGGAATAATCCTTCATATATGATTACCTCGATATACTTTTTTATATATTTTATAACATACGCATAAAAAAGTCAATAGAATAAAATTTATAAAAGTGCAAAAAATAACCGCAGTAACATAAACTGCGGAGGTTTGAATTGTTTTTTCAGAAAAAAGATTACAGAACGTATGCAAGATCAAGAGCCGCTAAGTCGCATACGGTCAAAAACTGCTTTCTTGCATATTTTTTCGGCGGAATGATATGCGTTATTGCAGAGTGCCTTTATAACGTATTCAAAACGTACTGTGCTGAGGATACAGCTTCAACGCTCGTTTCCGTCGTGCTTATATTCGCAGCGTCGCTTCTTACGTGCCTTGGTGTGTTCGATAAGATAGCAAAGCACGCAGGGGCGGGAACGCTCGTGCCTATAACTGGCTTTTCAAACGCTATGACATCGCCCGCGCTCGATACGAGAAGCGAGGGCTATATAATGGGCGTGGGCGCAAAAATGTTTACCGTTGCAGGCCCTGTCATAGTTTACGGAACGGTGGGAAGCATCGTATATGGCGTTATTTATTGGATAACTAATAATAAGTAAATGAAGCATCGCCTGCGGCGATATGATGTTTTTCGCTTTGCTCAAAATGATGTTGCGCCACTTCGTGCCGCAATGATGCGATGTTTGCCACAATGTGCCGTCAGGCACACATCATTAGGCGAAGCCGTCTTCATTGGCGAAGCCAACATCATTTGCCGCAGGCAAACATCATTCAAAAAAGCCCGATTTGTCTTGTAGACAAATCAGGCTTTTTTGTTGGCGCGCCTGGGGGGATTCGAACCCTCGACCTACCGGTTCGTAGCCGGGCACTCTATCCACTGAGCTACAAGCGCAAGAGAAGCACAGCACGCCCCAACGTGAGCGGCTTTACTTCATGTATATCAAGCGTGATACGGCGTCTGCCGTTCACACCCGAATATAATATCACAAATTTTTACGTTTGTCAATAGCAAAAGTGAAAATTTGCAAAAATCTTATTTTTCAAGATACGTTCTTACAAGAATATTCAGTAATTCGTTTCTGTCGATCTTTCTGATTATGCCTCTTGCGTTCTTGTTGTTGGTGATGTACGTCGGATCCTCGGACATAATATAACCGACGATCTGGTTTATCGGATTATATCCCTTTTCCTTCAATGCGTCATACACCTTCAGCAGTGCTTCTCTCGTTTCCCTTTCTGTTTCGGGTTGAACGGTGAATTTTATCGTATCTGACATAGTGATTTTCCTTTCAAATCATGGGTATACAAGAACATTATACTACAAAAAATTAAAAATATCAATACCTGATATTAAGTTTTTGATAATTTGTACTCAAAAGAATCAAGTAATGCGGTAAAACACGCCTCTATAATGTCGTAAGACACGCCGACGGTCGTCCAGTTTTCCACTCCGTCCGTCGATTCTATAAGAACGCGTACCTTTGCGGCGGTCGATGTTCCCGAGTCGATAACACGCACCTTGAAGTCTGCAAGCGTCATTTCGCTTATGCACGGATAGAATACGGAAAGCGCACGGCGTAACGCCGAGTCGAGCGCATTTACAGGGCCGTTACCGACGGCTGCTGTTATCTCCGTTTTTTCTCCTACCTTTATTTCTATCATTGCCGCCGCCGTCATTCCGCCGTTTCCGTACGGAAAATCGTCGGTGGTCTTGTATTGAAGCACCTCAAAGTGAGGTGTATATTTTTTGAAAGATTTTTTCAAAAGCAGGTTGAGCGATGCCTCCGCCGCCTCGTAGTGATAGCCGAAATGCTCCTTTTCCTTAAGGATGCTGAGTGCGCTCATTATTTCGGGCGAGTCCTTTTCAGCATCGGGAATTATCTCCCTTACGTATTCAAGCAGAGTATTTCTGCCCGACATTTCCGATAAAAGGAACTGTCGCTCGTTTCCTACGAGAGTAGGGTCTATATGCTCAAACGACGAGGCGCATTTTTTGACTGCGTCAACGTGCATACCCGCCTTGTGATGAAACGCATTTTTTCCTATATACGGCTTGTTGCTTCTTATTCTCACGTTTGATATTTCGGATATCTGATTTGCTGTCGCCTTGAGAGTTCTCATATCGCACGGAAAATCAATACCGTATTTGAAATGCAGATCGGGTATTATGACTGACAGATCGGCGTTTCCGCAACGCTCGCCGAAGCCGAGGAACGTACCCTGTATCTGTACTGCTCCCGCATTTACCGCAAGGAGAGAATTTGCAACGGCACAGCCGGTATCATCGTGAAAATGTACGCCTATATCAACGCTCGGAAAGCTTTCACACACCGCCTTCGTTATTTCATACGCCTGCATTGGCATCGTGTCGCCCGTCGTATCGCACAGACACAAAACGTCGGCACCTGCCGAAAAAGCCGTTTTTAACACCTGCATTGCGTATTCGCTGTCCTGACGGTAGCCTGAATAAAAATGCTCAGCGTCGAATATTATCTGCTTGCCGTATGATTTGAGGTATTCAAGCGTTGCCTTGATGAGTAAAAGGTTTTCTTCCTTTGATATTCCGAGCACCTTTTCAGCCTGAAACGCTGACGATTTGCCGAAAATACATAATGTGGGCGTGTTCGCTGCTATGAGCTTTGAAAGCTCTGCATCGTGTTCAAGATCGTCAATGCTTTTCGGCGTTCTGCCGAATGCACACAGCTTTGCGTTTTTCAGCTCTACGTTTTTTAATTTTTCAAAAAGCTCCTCATCCTTCGGATTTGAGGCGGGATATCCTGCCTCTATGTGATCGACGCCGAAGAAGTCCAACGCCTTTATTATTTTGATCTTATCGGCGACGGAAAAGGAAATACCCTGTCCCTGAGCACCGTCACGCAGGGTAGAATCGAGAATTTTAATTTTTTTCATTCAGATCACTTTCAATGCAAGATTTTTTACGCACGTTCCGTCAGCTCCGTCATTCCACAGCTTGACGTATCCGCCGCATACGGAGTGAAGGTCAAATCCGAGGTCGGCTATTGCGTAAATGCTGTTAAATTGGCTTTCGGCAGAATATGCGTATACTGCCGTGTTTCCGTTTTCAGTCACCGTATCGAGAATATACAGTCTTTCGTTAAGACCGTTTTCATCGGATTGAAATACGTGTATCTTCTGCTCGCCGCTTTCCATCTTCTGAACGAGAAGGCATATTCTGCTGAACGAATCGGTAATGCTACGCTTCAACGGCAGAACCGCATCGCTGCCGTTTTTATCCTGTATGCAAAGCTTGCCTTCGGAAAAATAAAGCCACAGACCGTTGTTTTCATCGGAAAGTCCCCAATCGGATGCTATTCCGAGCCCTACGTAAAGCGCTTTTTCGTCATTTCCCGTCTTTAATTCAAATTCAAATCTGTACGTTTCCTCAGGTGAAAACTCCTTCATATACGCAACGTCAAAGCCCTTCGGCCCGTCGCTTGTAAGATATCCGTTTTCGTACAGAGGGCTGCCCGTGACATTCCAGCTTTCGTCGCTTGCCAATATCTGATCTGCCATTGAGGCAAAGACCCAGCCGTCAGAGTATTCGGACGGCTCCTCGTGCGTAGGAATTCCCGTTACAAGACCGGTATCGGTCTCGTTATCACCTTCGGTGCTGACGTGCGTTTCAGGTGCAGTCTGAATACCGTTTTGCGTGTTTTCCTCTGACGGAGCATTCGTCGCCGGAGCTATATCAGCCCCCGGCGTTTCAGGTGATGTTTCGTTTGCTTTTTCAGTCTTACCGCAGGCGGAAAGTGTGATAAGCACCGCACATATCAAAGATATTATCCGTATTTTTTTCATAACCGTTTATTCCTTTCGTAAATTAACCGTCAAAATCGAGTATATCGGAAAGTATCGTGTTCGACACGTCAAAGCCCTTGTCTGTAAAACGCAGATGCGTGCCGTTTTCCATAAATCCGCCCTTGACGTACGGGGCGATCTTATCTCCGTATTCGCAGTCAAGATCCTTGCCAGTTCTTTTTTTAAACTCGCTTTTGTCAACTCCGCGCACAAGACGTAAGGACAGCATAAGATATTCCGATACGGCATCGTTCCGCGACGGCGTTTCCTTTTCACAAAGAGCCTCGTCAAGACTTATCTTGCCGTTTGCAAACGATATGTATTTATTTATATCGTGCGTAAACGTGTATCTTACGCCGTTGTAAAAGCCCGATGCTGACGGGCCGAAGGCAAGATATTCGTCCCTGCTCCAGTATTTCAGATTATGACGGCTTTCATAGCCGCTTTTTGCGTAATTTGATATTTCGTATCTGTGCATACCGTAATGCTCCATACGCTCACGGCACATTTGTATCATATCGCATATATCGTCCTCTGACGGAAACGTATAGCTGCTTCTGTCAGCGTACATTTTAGTATGCTCCTCAAGCTTCAGAATGTATGATGATGCGTGCGTTATATCAAGGCTCAGAAGTCTGTCGAGCGACTGTGAAAAGGAGTGTACGCTCTGGCTTGGAATACCGAACATAAGATCGCAGCTTATGTTGTCAAAGCCCGCTTTTTTAGCCGATCGAACGGTATTTATTCCGTCAGATGCGCTGTGTGCTCTGCCAAGAAGCGACAGCTCTTTATCCGAAAATGACTGTATACCTATGCTCAGTCTGTTGAAGCCGCAGGCGCGCATTTTTTTGAATGCATCACCGCTTGCAGTGTTCGGGTTACATTCTGCGCTTATTTCCGCATTCGGCAAAACGCAGAACGTGTCAAATATGCATTTCAGTACGTCGCACAGACCGTCTGCACCGAAATACGTGGGCGTGCCTCCGCCGAAATATACGGTATCGACCGTAAGATGCAAGTCCTTGTATGATCGGATATGCTTTATAAGCGCGTTTTTGTATTCAGCCGATAACGATATATCGGCGCCCGAATAAAAATCGCAGTACGCACACCGCTTTACGCAAAACGGTATGTGGATATATACGCCGAGCGGCTTATTCATCTAATTTAAGCACAGCCATAAACGCCTCCTGCGGTACTTGTACCGTACCGAGAGAGCGCATACGCTTTTTACCTTCCTTCTGC
>JAFYMA010000211.1 GCA_017556845.1 Clostridia bacterium
GCTTGAAATGACGGACAGATCACGCGGAAGTAAAAAAATGATCGCTGATATAATAAAGAATATGTCATCAAACGGATACGCCGGCGGCAGAGTGAGAATACATCATTGCGAAAATCCTTCTGCCGCATCAGAGCTTAAGGAAAGAATACTCAAGGCGTGCCCTAAGGCTGATATTGACATTGCGCAAACCGGAGCGCTTTGCAGCTTTTATGCTGAAAGAGGCGGTCTTATTATAGGATATACGGGCAAATCAAAAACATAAAATAAAAAACTGAAAGAAAGTTTAAAAAAAGACTTGACAAAAGAGAATAAATGTGATATTATAGTCGGGCAGACGCGAAAGAATAAAGCTTTGATCGTCCGATGCGGGTGTAGTTCAGTGGTAGAATTCCAGCCTTCCAAGCTGGTTATGTGGGTTCGATTCCCATCACCCGCTCCATTTTATTTCTTTAAACCCTTTCATTTTTTCTTCAAAGTTTTCTTGGGGTGACCTCGGTCAGAGGTTGACCTGAAAGAAAATTTTTATCCGGACAACTAATGAAAGGCAATCGCTATTTGTGCCCATAGCTCAGCCGGATAGAGCAACTGCCTTCTAAGCAGTAGGTCGGGGGTTCGAATCCCTCTGGGCACGCCAGATGGTGGATATAGCGCAGTTGGTCAGCGCGTCAGGTTGTGGCCCTGAAGGTCGTCGGTTCGATCCCGATTATCCACCCCAGTTATGATAAATGCCGTCCTTACGGGTGGCATTTATTTTTTTATTTATAACGAAAAAGGACAGACGTACAATGCTTAAAGTGCGTCTGTCCTCGGCTTTTATTCGAGAATATTCGTGGTGATGTAGTCAGCACCCCATAAAGCGTATTGCTCGCCCTTTTCTTTATCGTCAACAGTCCATACGTTTACTTTTATACCGTGATCGTGCAAAAGCTTTATATTTTCTTCAGTTACGGTAGTGTGTATAACGTCGATATCAAGCTTATTTTCCGTAAGCATTTTAAGCATATTGTCGTTTATTTCACCTGTCAGAAGCTGTGCCGGCTGATCGGGAAGATATTCACGGACGTTGATAAGATTGCAGATATGGAATGAAATAAATATTACGCCGTCTGTATAATCCTCGCTTTTGATTATGTCAACAACGTCCTTTATATGCTCTTTTTCAAACTGTCCTTTGATCTCAAGAATACACTTTTTGCCGTATCTTTTGCATACTCTTACGTATTCGCTCAGAAGAGCAATGTGAAGATCGCTTCTTGTGCGTCCGTCCGTATCCGTCAATTCAACGCTTTTTAAAAGGTTATACTTGCTTTCGGTTATCGGTACGTTGTCAAGTGCTATTCTGCCTGTCGATCCGTCGTGAAACAAAACATACTGACCGTCCTTAGTTCTGTAAACGTCGGTCTCTATACCGAAATAGCTTCTGTTTGCCGCTGCAACGAAGGCGGCTATCGTATTTTCTCTTTCAATACCGCTAAGACCTCTGTGTGCGATCATAAGCGTATTGCCTTTATTTATTTTCTTCGTGTCCATGGTTTTCTCTCCGAATAAGACATATTTTTATACCCGCATTATACCATATTTTATCCCGTATGTCAAACGGTTTTGCGCTTTCTTTCTCTTAAAATTATTTTGTATACCGTATTTATCGGTATTACGAGCGATGCAAGAAGGACAACGAAGATAAGTCTGCTGATATGCAGCGGAGCACAACGGAAAACGCTTCCGCCGAAATACATAAGCAAAAGCTGTACTGCCGTAATAGCTAAAATAATAAAACAGAAATATTTGTTTTCCGTTATATGTGAAAATAAGTTGATCTTGTGTGTTCTTGCATTAAGACAGTTGAAGATTCCCATAAATACGAAAAGCCCGAAAAATCCGCAGTAGAACTCCGTGTTTCGTCCGCCAAAGACTCCAAAAACGAAGCTTGACGTAAGATACCAAAGCATAAGTGCAGTGCAGAATACGCCCGTGCAGACGATATTTTTCATCATATCGCGTGATAAAACGGGCTCACTGCTGTCTGTCGGCGGCAGCTTCATATACTCATCTCTCGGTGCTTCCCCGGCAAACGCAAGACCTGCCAGCGTATCCATAATAATGTTTATCCATAGCATTTGCAAAACTGTTACGGGCGTCTGACATCCTATCAAAGGTGCAAACAATGATACTGCAACCGCACAAAAATTCATCGTCAATTGGAAAAGCAGAAATTTTCGTATGCTTTTGAATATAGTTCTTCCGTACAGCACCGCCTTTGCAATTGAAGATATATTATCATCGGTTATCACTATGTCGGACGCTTCCTTTGCAACTGACGTACCCGAGCCCAACGAAAAGCCGACGTGCGCCTTTTTTAATGCAGGAGAGTCGTTTATTCCGTCTCCGGTCATTGCCGTTATTTTACCCTTCTCGGAGCAGAGCCGTACAAGACGGCTTTTATCTGACGGATAAGCGCGTGCAACGCACGCAATGCTTGGCAGTATGCTCAATACCTCTTCATCGGTCATTTTTTCAAGCTCTGCTCCCGTTACGGTGATGTTTCTCTTTTTTGTTATGATGCCTGCCTTTTTGGCTATTGCGTGTGCAGTGTCGGCGCTGTCGCCGGTTATCATTATAACGTCAACACCTGCGTTTTGCAAACGGTTTACGGCACACGGGGATTCCTTGCGAAGCTCGTCACGCAGTACCGTTGCACACAAAAGGGTGTATCTGTCATCATTTTTGTCCGCATAGGCAATAATTATTATTCTGCCGCCGTTTGAAGCCTGCGCTTGAACTGCATTTGCAAAGTCGGGATCAATAACCGTTCTTTTTCCGTTTTCATCTACTCCGCACGAGCATTTTTTAAACAGTATTTCAAACGCTCCTTTTATAAACGTGCGTTGCTTTATTCCGTTTTCTATTTTGCACATTGAAAACTTTCTGTCGGATGTAAACGGAGTGAACGACGTTGTGCGCCAATTTTCTGCATACCGTCTGTCAGCAAATAAATACAGAGCCTTGTCTGTACTGTTTCCGTCTGTTATTCCGCTTGCTGTTTTTTTGCAAGACGTATTCAAAACGGATGATAAGCAAAAATCCCGCCAAAGATCGCTTTTTTTAAAGTCCTTTGCGGAAACGGTTTTTCCGTTTGCTAAAATGAACTCCGACACCGTCATTTGTCCGTATGTAAGAGTTCCCGTTTTGTCTGTGAACAGTACGTTTATTCCGCCTGCGGTTTCTATACCGACAGGCTTTCTTACAAGCACCTTATCCTTTTTCATACGCTTTATGTTAGCAGACAGAACTACGCCTATCATCATCGGCAGTCCTTCGGGAACGGCTACTATTATCACGGTCAAAGCAAGCGTCAATGCGTGTACGAGAGCTTGAAACACCTGATGAGGCTGTGAGAAAAATGCAAGGATAAGCTTTGAATCAAAGCCGTTGTCTATAACTGAAGTGTTGAAAATGTCCGCAAATGCAACGAGAAAAGCGGAAATAAATCCGAGCTTGCTTATTGTCTTTGCAAGTTCTGACAGCTTTTTCTTTAACGGACTTGCACCCGAATCCTCTTGCAATTCGCCGGCTATTTTTCCGTATACGGTAATGTCACCGATCTTTTCCACTCTCATTACGCCTTCGCCGTCGCATATCACCGTTCCGCATAAAAGCGTATTACAATAGGATATGTCTGATACGTTTTCTTTTTTGGCAGGATATTTTGACACCTGCTTGCTTTCACCGTTCAAAGATGATTGATTTACAGATACCTTGCCTGAAATAATAACTCCGTCTGCGTGGATCTTTTCTCCGGGAATAAGGATGACAAGGTCGCCGCAAACGAGCTGACAAGGCGGCAAAACACGTATTTCTCCGTTTCTTATGACAGAACAGGTGCATTTTTCACTTTCCTGAAGTAATGATAAAAACGCACCCTCCGAGCCGTATTCCGAAATTGAAGAGATAAGCGTGCTGAGCAATATGGCAATTATTATTCCGCAAGCCTCGTACGGATCAAAATCACGTATCCAGAATAACGCGTTTATGAATAACGTAGCAAGAAGTATTTTGATTATCGGATCGTTGAACGATGATAAAAACTGACGGAAAAACGAGCGGCGTTTTTTCTGTGTTATTACGTTGTAGCCGTGCTCGCTTGCAGATGACAGCACCTGCTCGTCAGTCAGTCCGCAAAAGGATTTGTACTGTGTCATTTAAGTTCTCCGTAAAATTCATTTTTTTGCTCTTGTAATGAAATATGATGTGTGATACAATATTTATTCAGAAAAGTAAAATAAAATGATAATCGGAGGGTACCGTGTCCGGAAAATCAAAATTGATAATAATAATTTCAGTATGTGTTGCAGCATCAATATTGCTCATCTACGGGGCAATGTGCTTTGCGTGCGTATACGGCGAGGTCAAAAATGAAAACTCTGAAGAGCCGTTTTTTTCATCGGTTCTTCAGACATTCGATCAGATGTTTACGGAAAATTCACCGTTGATCTTATTTAAAAAGGTCGGATATATGATAACGGGTAAGACCTCGGGGAATAACGTAAAAAGCGGAAAGGACGGCTTTCTGTTTCCTGAAAAAAATGATACTTTTGATCATTACGCCGATTTTTGCGGAGAGTATATGATGAGCGGGGAGCAGTATGAAAAGGCAAAAGATATACTTGAGCAAAGAAGCGAAAAATACGGAAAGGACGGCATCGACTATTATTTCGTCGTGATACCGAACAGTCAGTCTGTTTGCGACGGTATGACGCCTTTCGGTGAAAAAATATCCGAAAACACACGCGTAAAGGCGCTTGAAAAATATATGAACGAGAACTCCTTTGTAAAGGTGTATACAGTCGATGAAGCTATGAAAAATACCGATGATGTATATACGCTTTACAACAGCACGGAAAACTCCGTCAGCAATGTCGGTGCATACAGGATATACTGTGAGATATTCAATTTGCTTACAGAAACCTACGGTAAAAAAGCATCGTGCGTTGATATGAGCGATAAAGAAATGCTCAAGGGCGAAAGTCTGGGAAAAGACCTTGCGAAAAAGCTTAATATGGAAAAAAGCATAAGAAATATTTCATATTATTATAATACCGACGATCTGCATAGTCTTTATACCGTAAAGGATACCGAAAACGATCATTACGTAAGCTCTCTGAATGAAGCGTCCCAGAAAAGTCCGTTGCTGCTGCAGATACCGTATGAGCACGAAAGAGTACAGCTTAAGACGTTTTTCAGTGCTACTTATTCAAGCGTAAAGATCTGCACAAATCAGCTTTACTGCGATCAGACGCTTGAAAAGGATAAGCCGAAGGCGGTCGTGCAGATAGTGCGTGAGGACGATATAGACAGTATTTTTGATCAGATAACAGCGTCGTCTTATGATGACGAAA
>JAFYMA010000022.1 GCA_017556845.1 Clostridia bacterium
TGACCTGTAATAACGATAACTGATTTATCTTTTACACGCTGATTTGATGCAATATTTATCTGCGTCTGTATGGAAGCACGAACTGCCTCGCTTGATTGCATGTTATCTGTATGGATATAGTTATTAGCTTCTACAGTGGAAGGCTCATAATATTTATACAAAAGCTCTGTTCCTTCTGCGTATTTTTTTATCGCTCTCCAGGAAGCACCGTTGAGTGTTAACTCATCAGCTTTTTCAATAGCTCCTATAAGCATTACGTTATAAAGTGTTCCTGACGATGATTTATCAGAAAAACACGATGCGCAGGAAGACATCATCACAGCACTTCCTATCAATACAACCAGAATGATTGCTGACAAAATTCTCTTAATTTTCATAGTCACAATACCCTAACCTTAATTTAATAATAAATTATTTTAATACTTTTACTATATATTTGCAACAACTATTTATAAACTATTTTTAAACTTTAATTTTTGTATTTTTATACTTGTAAAAAGGCTTTGTATATGGTATAATTTAGATGATATGCGTTTTAAACGCAACGATCATAAACTTTTAGCTTGGAGTATGTCATGCTTATACTTAAAATAATTCTTGTAATGCTTTTGATAATCGTTTTATTGCTTATATCTGCGTATATACTGTACGTGCTTTGGAGAAAAAGCAGATATAATAAGGCGATTACAAAAAAACTATCCCCTATTGCACTTTTTCACGAAACTGTTTGCTCGGAGCATTTCAGAAACAATGTTTTTACCGGATTCTTTTTTCCGAGTGCAAAGGATAAAAACGGCATAATAAGAAAATATTCAAAAATCGATTCAGTTGTACTCACACGCGGCGGAATAGCCGTTGTATCACTGTGTGACCGTGCAGGAAGAATAGATAATACAAAGCAGTCAGTATGGGTGCAGTGTATTGACAACAAAGTTCTGGAATTCGAAAATCCGGAGATCAGAAACGAAAACAATAAGCGTATAATATCAAGTATCCTTCGCGAAAACAATGTGAAGAATATTCCTTTATACAGCGTTGTAGTATTCACGGATAAGCAAACGGAGCTTTTATCTGACAGAAATAACGTATTTGTGCTCAGCGAATTTACGCAAATGATAAAGCAAATGAATCACGAAAATGCTCTTACGATAATGGAAATGTTCACAGTACAAAAAATACTTGATACGTATAAACGCAGAAGCTCCGAGGTGAAGGAGTATATGGATAAGCTCAATGAAATGCAGATAAATTCTCTGCATCAGTAAACGAGGTGGATTTATGAATATAACAGTTATAGGCTGCGGTCGTTGGGGATCCTGCCTTGCCTGGTATTTTACTACAAAAGGCTTTAACGTACTGATGTACGGCAGAGCCAATTCGTCTACATATCAGTCACTGTCACAAACTCATAAAAATGAATATCTTACATTACCGGATGAAGTCAGCTTTACAAGTGATCTTTCAAAAGCCTTGTCATTCAGCGACGCAGTGATCGTATCTATTGCAGCACAGCACACCCCTTCCCTTTTTGATGAGATCGCCGCAACGGGTATAAAAAACAAAATATACGTGTTGTGTATGAAGGGGCTTATAGAAAACAGCGGTATGCGTTTGTCTCAGGTTGCTTCAGAACGTCTTGATTACACGTCGAGAGTTGCCGTGTGGGTTGGCCCCGGTCACGTTGAGAATTTTACAAAAAAAATTCCGAGCTGTATGGTAATATCTTCAGCAGACAGTGAGCTTGCAGAGGGATTATGTAAGGATTTTTCTTCAGATATAATAAGATTTTATCATTCAAAAGATCTTATAGGTACAGAGATCGGTGCTGCCGCGAAAAACGTAATGGGAATATGCGCAGGTATTCTTGACGGATTTGCTCTTTCAACGCTCAAAGGTCCTCTTATGGCAAGAGGTCCTCACGAAGTATCGCGTTTGGTAGAGCTTATGGGCGGTGACAAAATGTCCGTATACGGTCTGTCACACATTGGCGATTACGAAGCTACCTTATTTTCTCCACATTCGCACAACAGAGCCTTCGGCGAAGCAGTTGCAAAGGGGGAAAGCTACAGTTATCTTGCAGAAGGATTTTCAACTACAAAAGCTCTTACCGTTCTTGCAAAAGAATACAACGCAGAAATGCCTATCACTTCTGCGCTGTACGACGTATTATTCAATAATGCTGATCCGAGAGCAACGCTCGGCAATCTGTTTTTACGCTCTTTGAAATCAGAGTTCTGATATGTGCTCATTTATCCAGTCATATCTGTTCTGAATAAAGTTTTTTAAATATTCAACCTGAAGTTCATACGTATTGTAGGTGTGGTGATCGACGTTTCCCACGCCTACTTTTTTATTCATTATATCCCAACGCTCAAAATTACGCTTTTGTGCATCGTATACAGCGTTATACTGTGTATCAAGCGTTTGCATAGCAATTTGCAAAAGTGACTCTGACACCCGCTGCCATCTGTTCTTGAATTTTTCGACAAATACTTCATCCTCAAACAAAAAGCTGTACCAGCTTACTCCGTTGTGACCAAGATAATAGAAATCATTGTCCACACTGCACCAGCCGTCATAATCCGAAATATCATCTTTATGATTGCCGAATGCCATATCGAAATCCCATACAGGACCGAACTTCAATTTTCCGTTCTGAGGTTTATACATATATACACTTCTATAAAAAACCGATTCCGTGTTATTTGTAAATTCAGTTATGATAAGATAGTCGATCAGACTGTCAACATCAATATACTCCTCATACCCATCAAGGTTTACTATCGCATTTTCCGCCTGTTCCATATACTTGATTATACTCTTGGCGCAAGGAGTGTATTTTGAAGAGAACTCAGGCTCCTTGAAAACGATCCTATCAATATAGTCAATATCAAAAAA
>JAFYMA010000212.1 GCA_017556845.1 Clostridia bacterium
ATCCCACTCTTTTGCGCCGCAAGTGCTATTAATTCTCTGTCATAAAACGGAACGTTCATCAATCTGGCAAGCTTTTCACCGATCTCTCTGCCGCCGCTTCCGTACTGCCTTCCCAAAGCGACGATTGCTGTGTGAGCCAAGGGTATCACCTCCTGTAAGTATTGAAGAATTTTTTTATTCTCCCTTCACCGTCTTTATGATACCATACTTTTGGGTAATTGTCAATGCTTTTTGGAATAATTTCTAAAATACTATCTGCAAAATATAAAAATTTGTGAAATATGTACAAAAAAACGCATTTTTATCAATGTTAAAAAAACGTTTTTTGCACATTTTTGTCAGTGCTTATTTGCTGAGTATAAGTTCGTTTTTTTAATCGGTTTAAAATTTTGTTGTTAATAATTTTTAAATGTGTTTTTTTAAAAAATAGTGTAAAGTATATTTTTATAGTTATTGAGCGAAAAAATGAAGCATTTTTGTGCATATTATATAAAAAAATCTAACGTCTTTATAATAAATATAGAAATTATATTATTAATATTATTTTGGTTGACTTTTGTATTAGTTCAAAGTAAAATTAAATTACGCATACTGCGTAATGATTTTTAATGGGGGAAACAATGAAAAAGAAATTTATCTTCAGAATAGCAGTTCTTGCTTTGACGATGGCGATTTTGCTTCCGTCAGCATTTTCTGCTTCAGAAATGGTGGCTTCTGTTGCAGCGAATCTTTCAATACCCGACAACGCACCGTTTGTTATGGAAGGGAATTATATTAAAGGTATTCCCGATAATATCACTGTTTCTGAATTCTTATCCTATTTCAACGAAAGCGGAACGTATATAACGCGGCAGGACGGTTACAGAAAGGCTGATGCTTCAAGGATCGGCACAGGATGTAAGCTGATAACGTCAAGCGGTGAATATACGCTTATAGTTGAGGGAGATGCAAACGGTGATACGTATATTTCATCTAAGGATATCGTAAGAGCAAAGAAGCTTATAGAATCAAAAACGTATACTGCGGCTGAATTGGCAGCTTTGGATCTTAACCTTGACAAAGTTATCGACAAAAAAGATATTTCAAGGCTTTCCGATTATGTTGTCGATAATGTTTCGACACCGGCACTTAACGATATACCGCCGGTCGATCTTGGTGACGGCTTCTATGCAACCATTGATCTTTCGTATACGGATAATTCGCTTCAGGCGTGCCTTGATGATAATGTTATAGCAGTCGATAAAAATCAGTCGGATCCTTCACAGCTCTGGCGTTTCAGCAGAAATCCCGACGGCTCGTACTACATCAAAAATGTAGCATTGGGCAGGGTTCTTGATCTTGCTTATGCATCAAGTGAATTCGGTGCAAATGTCGGCGTATATACACAAGGCGTTACGAATAATGACAACCAGCAGTGGTTTATTACAGAGTACAACGGTGGATATATTTTGGCAACGAAGTGCGCGGAGGACCGAGTTCTCGACGTTTCCGAAGGATCTACAAAAAACGGTACAAATATACAGATATACGGCATAAATTATACTGCATCACAAGTATTTAAGATAAATAAGGTCGATAATGTTCCTTCGGATATCAAGGAATACAGCAAGCGTTTTACCACGGTTGCGTATGCGGAAACATTCTACGTTAACATGAAGTATGCCTCAAGAAGCATTTCCGTTGATGCAAGCGGCAATGTTTGCCTGCAGCAATCTTATCCTTATTGGAAGTTTGAATATCAGACAGACGGTTCTTATAAGATAACAAGCACATACAACGGCAAAGTCCTTGATGTGCATGAAGGTATTGCTCAAAATTCGTCAAATGTTCAGACATATGAGAGCAACGATTCTCTTGCTCAAAGATGGTTCGTTTGTATGAAAGATGGCAGAGCAATGATATGTTCGGCAATAGATCCGAATTATGTATTGGACGTTTACTCAGGTGTAGATGTTGAAAACGTAAATATCCACCTGTATTCAATGAACTCCACTGACGCACAATGGTTCTCCCTTGGTGATTATACAACGACTTTGCCCGAATACAGCGTAACGTGTCCGTATAATAATGTGATATTCGGCAGATATAACTCACTTGGCGATGCAAAGGCACACGCAACGGGCTACTTTGGATATGTAGTTCGCAACCAGCAAGGAACTATCGTGTATAACCCCAACCCGACGCTAAGTGCAGCAAAGATACTTTACCATGCAAAGCTTAATGCTGATTATGCACGCTTGAACGGATACACTTACGGAGATGCGATGTCAAACCCTGCATTGAATAAGACGGAAAAGGTAGTATCTTGTGACAGATTTGTCGGTTGGACACTGTATGATGCGGGATATAACAGAGACAATCAACCGTCCACAAAGGGATATACCCTTTACGGTCCGCTTGAAAATCTTTTGATAAGCCTCGGATTCCAGAAGCACACAAATCTTGCGGATGTTCGTCCCGGCGATATTATATTTGTCGGAACGAGCCAGAACTTAGCTGTTCCGTCTAACTACAAGAGCTATCCGTGCCATGTATTTATAGCGGCAAGCTATTATGAGAGCAACGGTTTTTCATACAGATACGATGCAGGAACTCAAGCCCGACTGCAATCTGTTCAGCCCTCGTACGAGCCGTTGTCATATCCGAATACACAGTTTAGATTTGCATACAGACCACAGTAATAATATGATCTGATTTAAACAAAGTAAAGGCGTGGCGCTCTTTTTGAGTGTCACGCCATATTTGTTATTCCCTGTATATAAAAGGGAACTGATCGTAATTTACGGTCAGCTCCCTTTGCCTTACTTTTAAATGCAAAATAATAACACTCAAAAACTGATATTCTTGAGTGTTATTGATTATTCATTAATATATGACAAGCTCTTAAGCAGCAGTATCTTCTGTAGGAGCTTCGGTTGTAGCATCAGCTGTAACGTCAGTAGCGATATCTGTTGCAACGTCGGTAGAAGCATCTGTAGCTGTGCCTGTTGCATCGTCTGTTGCGGGTGTTGTAGCATCATCTGC
>JAFYMA010000213.1 GCA_017556845.1 Clostridia bacterium
AACATTTACCATCGTTCCTGTGTAAGCAGCACCGTCCGCACCGTAGCTGACTGTGCCGTGACTGTCACTCAGCCAGATCATAATACCGGGAGTTTCCATTTTTTGCTTTTGAAATGTGTAAACTCTGTTGGTTTTATCAGCTTTTCCTATTGTGTTAGCCATTGTACCGGTACCGTGATATACCGCAACAAATTGACGTATATCATCTCTGAATGTAAGCAGATATCTCGGTCTTGAATCATGACCTGTATAGAAGCCACCGTTTGCGTGATCATATTTCCAACCGGTAACGCCTGCATTGCCTTCCAACGTATGAGTACCTTCCGGATATTGTAGGATTACCTGAGCTGTCCATCTTGATCCATCTACGGCAATAAGTCCCGTTTCACCTGTCATATCACCTGTAGTGTAAGCAGAGTTTTTCCACGACTGTACCGCATTCAAAGCGTATTTCATATGATTAGGTGAATCTACAGTTCTTAGACCGTAAAATCCATTAGCAGTATCTGTAGCACCATCGTTGTTTATATGGTACCATTCTTTATTGTAATCAGTCGAGGGTGTATAGATAAATTTTTTACCGTTAAATGATTCGATCGTAATTTTTTCAGCGTTAAGATTGTTGTAATTTGATTTTGAACCTATCAACACATATGCATCACCGACAGTGTTGTCACTTACGATCAAGAAAGGTTTGCTGTATGTATCGGAATTTGATGGTGACTCCGTATATACGTAAACATCTCTCGATTGCGAATATGTACGCAACTGTTTAAAGCAGGTATCTTTAGGAGCAGTTGTTGCATATGATACGTGAGTCTCGGGATAAGGAATAACGGTTCCGTCAGGATATTTAATATCAATGGAGACTTTAACATTAGATCCGCCAACCTCTTTACCGGTCAGCGTACCGTCTTCTTTTAAAGTCACATACTTCGTATTCTCTATTTCGTAGGAGAATATAAGCTCAACACTTTCACCTGAAGTAACCTCAGCAAAAGGATTATACTCTCCGTCGATTCTTGCTGTTCTGTTATAAAACTTGATCTCAGGTTCATCCACAAGAGTCAGGGTGAGACCTGATTCAAGCGTAACACCGTCGTATACGATTGAAAAATTCGTGCCAACCGTACCTGCCGCTGTAGAAGCCTGAACAGCAGTTGAAGTAGAGTGGATCATATTGAGCGTCAAAGGCGTTCTTGTGACGTTTACACCGTCCGTAATGCACAGCGTTGCACTTGTTGCACCGTTAACATCGCCCGTAAAAGCGGTTATCTTATTATCAACAATGCCTTCAACCCATGCGTATGCACCGGTTTCACCGTCCGTTATCTTTTCATATATGAATACGTTGTTAGAATAACGTTTGTCGCCGTTTGTATTGTTATTAACTGTTTCAACATTTATAGGTACGATGGCTTTACCGTTTATTGTATTACTTGTGGCAGCGGTTGCCCTGAAATAACGTCTGTCATGAGTATTTGTGTCACTGGATGTTCTGAGGAAGAAACCGTAACCGCCTTCCAAGAATCTATAATACATTTCATCAGCCGTTGCTGTGCCGGTTGTTTTTAACGTCGCGCCATCTGCATACAAATATTCACCTGTGGCATTATTGCGCATACGGTTTCCACCGACATAGGTCCATTCCATTAACGGATCGCATGCCTCAATAAACGAACCGTTTGCACCGCCCTGCCAGACTTTGTTAGATGTAACGACAGTGGGGGTACCGTATACTGCCACGTTACGCGATGTTGTTGTGCTTGAGTTTGTGCCGATCAATGCATATGACCAACCGCCGGCTTCGGTTCCGTTACTATTCGTTACAACTGCATTCTTATAATCAGTAACCAACACATATGTTTTACCGACAGTTATATTCGGTGTTGTATCACTGTCGGAAGTGATATGTGTATCACTAATGTTCTGGTTGGCCTGTTTTGTTGCATCTGTTAATCTGTACTTTGTGTAAAAAAGCGGTTTTAACTCGCTTGATTCAGGAAAAACTGTGAGGTCATAGGTGATGATAACATCGTCATATTCACCGTTTACAGCTTCGGCAATTACGGTTATAGTGGTAGTTCCCACGCCAATTCCTTCAACCTCAAATCTGCCCGCATCATCGTAAACAATTTTATCTCCGTTTTTTACGACTTGAGCAACAGATGTATTACTGCTTATTACCTCTTTGATAACAAACTCCTCTGTCGCACAATTGATGCCGATTTTTCCTTTATCGCCAACATTAAAGCCTGTTGCGTCGGGGACAGTTACATTCTTGTTAACGTATGTTTTTTTGCTGACCAAGGAATTTGCTGACGTTGGATTATCTGCGGCAAAAGTTGCAGAGTTCAAATATTTTGAGTTGATCGTCTTATTCGGATAAAGAGCGTCTGTGTCAAGGGAAACATTGAACTTGCCCTCAGTCAAGCTGATCGTTTGAGGAGAATCGTACACCTTTGTATAAGTGTAAAGACTGTGGTTGGTGGTGGTTGAATATGCCGTGAGCAGCTTACCTTTTGCTTTAAGTTGGTGCAAGCCTGTGGAGTCATATCTTCTGATTTCAACCTTATCTTCATAAATTGCAAATACCGTACTTGTAAGTGTCGTGTCGGCGCCGCCCTCTTTCGTCGATATATAACCCGTATAACCGGGGTTCATATAAACGAAGTTCAAAGTTTTTTTCTGCTTGCCGGCAACACCTGTCGCGGAATCATAATCTCCGTTGGGAATGTATATAGTATCGCCCGGAGCAAGATAGATCGAGCCTTCGCCGATATGAGCATCATAACCGCTTCCGTGGTTATGACCGAAAAGGAATATTATAGTTAAGCCCTTTGCGCCGGCGGCATTGACAACATCAAAGAGATATTTCGAATGCAGATTGTCAACCGATCTCGGATTGTGGTGAAGCGGCACGTGGTTAACAATAAATATCGGCTTATTATAGTGCTGATCGATCTTTGCCTGAAGGTAAGCTTCAAGATCGGCTGCAGTTTTCTTTACCGTATCTTCGCAATTTGCAACAGTTGCCTGCTGATACATAAAGTCCTTTTCATTTATTGCATACACACCGTACTGTTCTGTATCGTGTGCGCCCGTATAGTCAATAGGATCAACATAAAAGTCATGGTTACCCTGAATGAATACCATTTCCTCAGGAGTCAAATGAAAATTCTTTCCGAGAACATATTCAACAGCAGATACACCATCCTGCGTGATAACGGGGTTGTTACCGTATGCGTAACTATACCATTTACTGTTATACTTTGAGTAGTTAGAAAAGTCACCACAGTGAAGTGCGCCTGTGAATGAGGTAAGATCATAGTCATCATCGATCTGATTGATGATGCTTTGCATCTGTCCCACACCGGCGGAGATACTAAAACTGCTGTGGGCTGATATGTCTCCTGAACTTAGGTCGCGCGGCTGAAAGTCCGAAGTTGCGAAGACCAACGCCGTAGGCTCTGTGTTTTTCGCAGCAAATGCTTGTGCTGCATCTTCAGCTATCACCGCTATGGGCGATGCGACGAATGTGAGCGCAAGTAATACTGAAAGCAAGCGCTTACATAATTGTTTTGGACTTGAAAACATACTTTTTTTCCTCCGTTTTTCAAGTGAACTGTCATATGTTTTTAAGAATTAACACCTCAAATTGATACTAATATACATAATGTATTATAGCATCGAACAGGCGCAAAAGTCAAGTGATTTACTCTTATTTTTTTCGCAAATTCAGTTATTTACACAACGTTTACATTATACAAAGCCATTGCAAAAAAAACTGTCAACTATAGCGGATACCGAACGAATATTCACCGTCGTTTTAATAATTAAAAAGAAAAAAAGCAATTAAAAGCAAAGCGTTTTAACTGCCGTTTTACCATTTTCAGTTAAGAAATTTTTTGAGGGGATCGTTTTTTAATTTCAAGATCATCTTTCTTTTCGGATCGTAGCTTTTTGACGACAAGTGTATTATAAGCTCCTCCAAAGATGCTATATTTGCAACGGTGCATACCGTTATACATACAGCGGTAAATGCAACATCGTTGAATATAAAATAAGGAACTGTAAATATCGTAAGACTCGTCAGCTTATTCATATACGTATGAACTGCGGCAAAGCGTTTGTATTTCACTGCCGCGATAACATACGATGCCGCCCTTACAACCAGTGCCGTTGCAACCGTATACCAAACGAATTGAGGCAAGATATCAACGAGATTTGCGAATATTTTGAATATCATTACCGCATAAAAAAGCATATCTGCAATACTGTCCAGCTTTGCACCGAATTCCGATGACGTTTTTGTAAGTCTTGCTGTTATTCCGTCAACGGCATCACTCAGACCGCACAGCGTATATAAAACGTAAAAAGTCACAGTAAACGGTTCTACGAGCAACAGTATTAAAGAGCCGACTACCCGAAATGCCGTCATACAATTTGCGGCTGTCAAATATTTAACCTTCATTTCTCCTATACTCCGGCAGAAAAATATTGATGCTTGAATTATAGCATAACGCCCCAAAATATCAACTGAGTTACTGCATAAAATTGTAATTATTTGTTTAACTTTTCTCAATCGTATGTGAGCTTGTCAGTTTTTGTCCTTGAACATAGGAGTATATTCTTCATTCCCCTTCGTCCTTACGAAAAGTCTTGAAATAAGTATACCAAGGTCAATAACTGCGTATATTATAGCTACCGTAACGAGAATTACTATAAGAGTCTGGGGTGTCATATGGCTGCCGCTTGCGGTCATTCCGTTGAAATAGAATAACAGCGAAAGAGCAATAAACATCATCAATGCGTGAAGCATATACCGTATCTGAAAGCTGAGCTTTTTTACCTTAAACACGAGATTCATAAAAGAAACGGCAAGCGAAAATGCAAAAAGCACCAGCAGATTATAAGATGCAATATAGGAAACCTGCTCAAGCGTTACCTCAGCAAAAACAGTCAGTCCAAAAACGAATATTGCAAACAGTACACAAGCGAATTTTACTCTGTCATATATAAATTGAAAAGTTTTTTTCATACAAGTTCATCCTTTACAAATTTCACAGTGAAATACTGCTTTTGACACCGTAAGAGTATCTGTATTTTCGTCAATTTTATCACGCTTAAAACAAATTGTCAATATTTTGCGGTAAATTTACGTTTAAATCAAAAAAGGCGCGTGCG
>JAFYMA010000214.1 GCA_017556845.1 Clostridia bacterium
AATGCCTGGGACTACGGCCCCTTGGGCGTTGAGCTCAAAAATAACGTAAAGAGAGCCTGGTGGAAAAAATTCGTACAGGCATCGCCCTATAACGTAGGACTTGACAGTGCGATACTTATGAATCCTCAGACTTGGGTCGCATCAGGTCACGTTGGCGGCTTTACGGATCCCCTTATGGACTGCCGTGTATGCCGTGCGCGTCACAGAGCGGACAAGCTTATTGAGGACTATGCCGCAGAAAACGGCCTTGACATCAACGTAGGCGGCTGGTCAAACAGCCAGATGGCTGAATTTATCAAGGAACATCACATAACGTGCCCTGATTGCGGATCGGGCGATTTTACGGATATAAGGAAGTTCAATCTTATGTTTAAGACGTTTATGGGTGTTACGGAGGATTCCGCATCGGAGCTTTTCCTTCGTCCCGAAACGGCACAGGGTATATTCGTTAACTTTAAAAACGTTGCAAGAACAACGAGAAAGAAGCTGCCCTTCGGTATAGGACAGATAGGTAAATCGTTCAGAAACGAGATCACTCCCGGCAACTTCATTTTCAGAACGAGAGAGTTTGAACAGATGGAGCTTGAGTTCTTCTGCAAGCCCGGAGAGGATCTTGAATGGTTCAAGTATTGGAAGGATTACTGCGGCGAATGGCTCAGATCTCTCGGACTTAAAGAAGAAAATACCCGTATGAGAGATCACGCAAAGGAAGAGCTTTCGCACTATTCCAACGCAACGACCGATATTGAATTTTTGTTCCCGTTCGGTTGGGGAGAGCTTTGGGGAATTGCCGACAGAACAAACTTCGACCTTACACAGCATCAGAACTGCTCAGGTCAGAATATGGAATACTTCGATCCCGAAACGAACGAGCATTACGTTCCTTACGTTGTAGAGCCCTCGCTCGGTGCAGACAGAGTGACGCTTGCATTCCTTTGCGATGCATACGATGAAGAGCAGATAGACGAAAAGGATACGAGAGTTGTAATGCGTTTGCATCCCGCACTTGCACCGTTCAAGGCGGCAGTGCTTCCTCTTTCCAAAAAGCTTTCAGCAGAGGCAGCAGAGGTCTATGCAATGCTTTCAGACGATTTTGCGGTTGACTACGATGACGCAGGCTCTATAGGTAAGCGTTATCGCCGTGAGGATGAGATCGGTACACCCTTCTGCATTACGTATGACTTTGAGTCAAAGGAAGACGGATGCGTTACTGTGCGTGACCGTGATACGATGCAGCAGATCCGTATGCCTATATCCGAGCTAAAGGCATATATAGCTGAAAAGATCAAGTTTTAATTAAAAAGACGGCTTGCGGCATATAAACAATACCGCAAGCCGTTTGAAATATCAAAACGCTTTTATCAGTCTTTTTGTATAAATGCGGGAGAGGGAATAAGCACTGATG
Organism: Clostridia bacterium; assembly: GCA_017556845.1. Taxonomy (GTDB): domain Bacteria; phylum Bacillota; class Clostridia; order Oscillospirales; family CAG-272; genus RGIG7213. The sequence goes on from JAFYMA010000214.1 coordinate 1,406, forward strand.
TGTTTTCCTTTGCCTTTTTCCAGTTTACCTCTTTGAATTTTATATCTCTTTCATAAACCAACAGACAAGAAATGGGGGCTTCTTCAAAATTAACGTCGCCCATAAAATATGTGTCAAGATATACGTAGTTTATCTTGTATACCTTTTCCATTCCCGTTTCCTCGTCGGTATCGTAAAGAATATTACCGCCGTCTGACGTCGTTTCGTGCGCAAGTATCTTTCCGTCCTCGTCTACCACAGCGGAGTTTTCTTCGTTGTAATCAACGAGCTCATACGTGTTGAGGTCTACGTTATCAAATATAAGATATCTGAAATAATATCTGTTTGTAGACGTTGCAGTATATCTGTACGTTGAAATGCGCGTGCCGTCCTCAAGCAGCAGAGTATACAGAAACGGCTCACCGTCAATGGTATCTACTCCGTATTCGTCCATAAGATCTTCCATGATGCTTTTGTTGTATCTGACGGTCACCTGAAGCTGCTTTGTGGCGGGGAAATACATAATGTCGAATATTGATATGTTGTACCCGTATCTCATCGTACGGTCAGATCCGTCAGCGACCGGAACGTTCTTATATTCGTCAATGAAAATGTGCTGCTCCTGCGTGTATACCTTGAAGCTGTCGCCAAGCTCCTGCTTTGCCTGTAATGCTTCAGGCGTCCAAATGATTTTCGTATCCGGCTCGCTTGTGCAAAAACGCAGAATGAAAAATCCGTAAATGAAGATTATAAGGGCAAAAAAAGCATATTTAAAAACGTTTTTGATTATTTTTGAAGCCTTAGACGGCTCAAATTCGGGATGGTATTCGTTGTCTTCCACGTTAGTACCTCGCAAAATAAAATACAAGCTTGCGCCATATTTCTATTATATACTGCACAGGCTCCGTATTCAAGAGAAAAGTATTTAATTTTTATGAAAAACGAAAAAATTATTGTAAAACAAAGAAGAAAAAGAAAGATCAGAATTGCAATTATCGCCGTTTTACTTTCGCTCGTCGGAATAGCGTTGTTTTTGTGGATATTCACATCGCTTGGCATTTATCTTGGCGATGTTGCGAAAAATATATAGTTTTTTGCAATTTTGAATTTTATGCTATTGCAATTTTTCAAAATATGTGGTACAATGTCTAAAAATATTTCGGAGGTTATATAATGAAAAAATTATTATCACTCGTTTTGGCAGTGGTTACGTTGCTTGCTGTATTTGCAGGCTGCGGTAACAAAACTGCTCCCACAAAGGTTATCGACATTAACCTTACAGAAGAAGAGTATGCATTCGGTGTTGACAAGAATCAGCCTGAGCTTCTCACAGCAGTAAACGATTTCATCAAGGAGATCAAAGCAAACGGTAAGTTTGACGAGATCTGCAACAAGTATTTCGGTGACGGCACTCCCACACCCGTTGAATCCAAGACAGAGGATTCGACGAAGGATCAGCTCGTAGTTGCGACAAACGCTGCGTTCGAGCCGTTTGAATAC
>JAFYMA010000215.1 GCA_017556845.1 Clostridia bacterium
TAAAGAGCGGCATCGATGATCAATCATTCAGTGGAAAGATATGTATTGCCCTTTACAATAAGATATGATGTCATAAGCTCACCAACAAAGAATGTGGAAGCAAGAGATGTCTCCTTGATTACCGTAATAAACTCGTTACCAAGCGCAGGAAGAATGTTCTTTATAGCCTGCGGAAGAACAATTTTCGTCATTGTCGTACCGGAAGTAAGACCAAGGCTGCGAGATGCCTCTGTCTGACCTTTATCAACAGCCTCAATACCGGAACGAATGATTTCCGAAACATATGCCGCACTGTTTACGATAAGCGCGATCGCACAACATGCGAATGCCTGCTGTTCAGATGAAAGACCCTTTATATCCAGCATCATAGGAACAAAGAAATAGCCAACGTAGAGCTGCAAGAGTGCAGGCGTGCCGCGAACCACTTCTACGAGAGCAGAGATCAGCCATCTCACGGGAGCAATTTTTGTTCTTTTAAGTATTGCAAGAATTGAACCGAATATTGCGCCGAAAAACACGACGATAAGCGAAAGAATAAGTGTGTAACCGATGCCTTTTACCAAAAAGACATACCAATAACGCCCCATAATCTTTGCGATATTTTCGAATAAAGACGAGAATGTCAAAATTTACCTCCAATTTAATACATAAATGTGAACCGACGAATGTCGGTTCACATTTCATCAATCATTTATTTAAATTACTCAGTGATCTTGTTGCCGTTCTCGTCGTAGCCAAGCTCGTCGATGGACGCGCTTCCTGCGAGAATTTCACAAACCTCATACCAAGCTGTGTAGTAGTCGTTGGAAAGAGCCTTTGCAAGAGCTGCGTTAACCTTTTCAAGAAGTTCTGTATCGCCCTTCTGAATAAGGATTACGTTGTTCTTGTACTTCTCGTCGATTTCGAACTCGAAGCCGGAGAATGCGAGGCTATCGCCTGCGTTAGCGATGATCGCGTCACCGTTACCCTTTGCAACTGCGAGAGCATCAACCACGCCCGTCTTAAGAGCTTCTGCCGCCGTGCCGAGGTCAACGTAAGGAACGAGCTCTACTTCAGCATCGTTTCCGAATGTTTCCTCAACGAGAACCTGCTGCAAAGATGCACCCTGGTAACCGATCTTGAGACCCTTGTAAGACTCAGCTGTTGCGAGCTTGTTTTCGTTAGCCTTTGTTGTGATGATAACCTGCTCTGTTTCGTTATCGCCTGCTACGTAGTAGTCGGAGATCTCATAGTTCTGGGCACGCTCGTATGTCCAAGAGAAGCCGGAGATAGCGAGATCAACGTTACCTGTCTGAACTGCCGTCTGGCAAGCATCGAATGACATGGGCTTGATTTCGAGATTCATACCGAGCTCTTTTGCAAGATAGTTGGAAAGGATTACGTCGAAGCCGACGATCTCCTGATTGGATCCATCAATGTAAACGAATTCCATGGGAGCAAAGTCGGGAGAAAGAGCTACCGTGAGAGTTTCAGACTTACCTGTAGGAGCCTTATACTCTGCGACCTGCTTGCCGTAGGGCGCGTAAAGGTTTTCACTGTTGCACGAAGCAAATGTGAATACGGATGTAATAAGCATAATTGCGGCGATTGCCAAAGATATAATTTTTTTCATTTTTCCTCCATTGCGGTGTTGTTTCCGCTGATTTATTTTATGGCATCATTATACAACCGTACGCATGATTTGTCAACATCAAAATGCAAAATTATTCATATTTGTCGCACGTTTATACAACACGCCTCAAAAAACGCATTTTTTTGTGAACATTGCACAATTAGCAGTTGGTTTTAAGGAGAATGAAAACTTTTTATCCGCATGAACACATAATTCAAAGGCATATATTCCGTCAAATTGCGCTCCGAAACAATGCATAGAATAATCGCCAAAACAACTTTATGCACAAAAACCGCTTTTTATGCATCGCCACACCAGTGCACTCAAAACAATAAAAGACTGTGCCCCGAAACGAGACACAGTCTTTTAAGACCCATAAGGTCAATTTGTATTTATTCTGCGGAAATTTCCTCGGGAACGACAACCGATTCGTCCGAATCATCGCCGTCAACCACAGGCTCTTCAACCTTTTCAACTTCGATATCGCGATAAACCTGAAGTCCTGTACCTGCAGGAATAAGCTTACCGATAATAACGTTTTCTTTAAGTCCAACGAGATGGTCAACCTTACCCTTGATAGCAGCCTCCGTAAGAACCTTTGTTGTTTCCTGGAAGGATGCCGCAGAGAGGAACGACTCTGTCTGAAGAGCTGCCTTTGTAATACCGAGAAGGAGGGGCGATGCAGTCGCGGGACGAATAGTTTTTTCGCCGTTTGCGATACGAGCCTCGATAATCTCGTTTTCCGTATCGAATTCCGTAACGTCAACAACACTGCCAACGAGAAGATTTGTATCGCCGCCGTCGTCGATGCGAACCTTTCTTGTCATCTGTCTTGCGATAACCTCGATATGCTTATCGTTGATTTCGATATCCTGGATACGGTAAACGCGCTGTACCTCTTTGATAAGGTAATCGTAAGCCGCGTTAAGTCCCTTAACCTTGGAGATATCAGCAGGAGCGAAGTTACCCTCAGTAAGGGAATCACCGCGTGTAATGTATCCGCCGTCTTCAACGAGGATCTTTGTACCGTAAGGAATGGGATATACAATTTCCTCGCCCGTTTCGGAAGAGGTAATGATAACGTTTCTCGCACGCTTTGCATCAACGATCTTAACAAAGCCCGTGTGCTCGGAAAGCGTCGCAACCTTCTTAGGTCTGCGAGCCTCAAAGAGTTCTTCAACTCTGGGAAGACCCTGTGTAATATCGCTTCCGGCGATACCACCCGTATGGAACGTTCTCATCGTAAGCTGTGTACCGGGTTCACCGATAGACTGAGCGGCAATAATACCAACAGCCTCGCCTACGCTTACAAGCTTACTTGTAGCAAGGTCAACACCGTAGCA
>JAFYMA010000216.1 GCA_017556845.1 Clostridia bacterium
CGAGGCTTATCAGACGGGCCACGGCAGAGTAAGCGTAAGAGCAAGAGCAGAGGTCTTTGAGGATAAGCACAGAATAGAAATATACGAAATACCCTATATGGTAAACAAGTCAATGCTCGTTATGAGCATGGCTGATCTTGTAAAGGCTAAAAAGATAGAGGGTATAACGGCACTTCGTGACGAAAGCGGACGTCACGGTATGAAGATAGTCGTAGAATACAGACGTGATGCAAACGGTCAGGTAATACTCAATCAGCTTTATAAGTATACTCAGCTTCAGGATACTTGTGCTATAAATATGCTTGCACTTGTAAACGGCGAGCCTAAGTGCCTCAGTCTTAAGGAAATACTTAATCACTATATTTCCCATCAGGAAGAGGTCATATACCGCAGAGTCGAATTTGATCTGGAAAAGGCAAGAAAGAGAGCACATATTTTAGAGGGTCTGCACATCGCTATTGACAATATCGACGAGGTAATAAAGATAATCCGCGGATCAAAATCAATTCCCGATGCAAAAGAGCAGCTCTGCTCACGCTTTGATCTTGACGATATTCAGGCTCAGGCTATCGTTGAAATGCAGTTAGGTAAGCTTTCAAATCTGGAAACAGTCAAAATTGAGGAGGAGCTTACAAAGCTCAAGGCGCTTATTATTGAGCTTGAAGCAACTCTTGCGGATAAAGAAAGAATACACCGCATCATAAAAGAAGAGCTTACAGTTATCAGGGATAAATTCGGTGACGAAAGAAGAACCAGAATTGAAGAATCCGACGAGGAAATAGTTGACGAGGACCTTATAGAAAGAGAAAACTGCGTTGTAACGCTTACGTACGGCGGATACATAAAAATGCAGTCTGCATCCGATTATTCCGTACAGAATAAGGGCGGTAAGGGTATGCGCAGTATGGCAACGAAGGAGGATGACTTCGTTATCAACGTCGTTGCGGCTCACAGCCATTCGTATATGCTTATGTTCACGAATACGGGCAGAGTATTTATGAAGAAGGTATACAGCCTGCCGCGCGGAAGCAGAACGTCAAAGGGCTCAAATATCGTAAACGTAATAGATATAGCCGACGGAGAAAAGATAACGGCACTCGTTCCCGTTGACGATTTTTCAAAGGGCGGCTACTTATTGATGGTAACGAAGAACGGTACTGTCAAGAAAACTCAGCTTTCCGAGTTCGAGCAAAGAAGAAAGGGCGGAAAGATCGCAATTCTTCTTGACGAGGGCAACGAGCTGTTGTTCGTAAGACTTACAGACGGTGACAGAGACGTTGTCGTATGTACTCACGACGGTCAGGCTACGTGCTTCAACGAGCGCCACGTAAGAGATATGGGCAGAGCGTCAAGAGGCGTAAGAGGTATAAGACTTGCCGAGGGCGATTTCGTAACGGGTGCGGCAGTATGTGAGGAAGGTAAAAAGCTCCTTTCCATCACCGAAAACGGCTACGGAAAGCGTACTGAATTCGAGAATTATACAGTTCACGGCAGAGGCGGTAAGGGCGTTGTATGCCACAAGATAACTGAGGAGTCCGGAAAGCTTGCAGGCATAGCATCAGTTGCTGACGGAGAGGACATAATAATAGTTACAACGAAGGGCGTTCTTATAAGATTCCGTGCTGAAGACGTTCGTGTATGCGGAAGATCGGCAACGGGAGTTATAGTAGTAAGATTTAAGGAAGAGGGCGACAAGATAGTCAACTTCACACATACGGAAAGAGAAGAGGAAAAGCCCGATGAAGAATCCGTTGAGCAGGAGATAACGTCTGAAAGCACTGAAGGATCTGCTGCAAATACGGAGCAGGAAGAACAGACACCGAATGAGGAATAATTTTCTCAACTAACACCGAAGGGAGCGTTAACTGTTGGGCGAGGTAGCAAAAAAAACAATAATAACAGTCGGATGCGTCATACTTATGTGCTGCGCGGTTCTTTCGGCGATCTTTTACGCAGAGGGATATTACGATTTTACGTTTATTTCAAGACAGGAGGGGGAGGAAACGAAGCGTCCTGTCCCCTCCGATACCGATATTCCCGAGGAAACGGGAAAAACGGATACAGACGTAAACGGCGATACATCGCAGGGGGAAACGCAAGCACCTATTGAAATACCCGATATAAACAGCTTTTTAAACAGCGGTTATAAGGTAAGCTCTGATCTTTTTAACAAAGAAAAGGACGTAATTGCAAAATTGGATATTTCTCTGCCGTCAAAATACGTTTGTTCTACGGCTTTAAAGCCCAAAACGGTGATAAGCTATAAGCCTGACGGAATTGAAAGAGTATTTGAAAATACGAAAACAGAGCAAAATCTGTATTCTGTTGAATTATATATGGGTTACATCGTCGTATCTGACGGCGATACGACCGTGATATATAATTCTGACGGTACTGTTGCAGTCGAAAGATTTGAAGGTACGCTTGGTGAGTTTATCTATAAATACGATAAAAGCGGCAAAGGTATATTTACTTTGGAGGGCGAAAGCTACGTAATTGAAAACGGTGCGTTCGTTCCTGCGGGAAAAATACTTGACAACGGCTTTGCGTATAATGCTTCAAGTACGGTCGGAAAGACTGATTCATACTATGCATTTGAAGCTGACGACGGCAAATGGGGATATAAAAACGGCGACGGAAAGATAGAATTTGCCGCAAAATACGATAAAACGTATAATTTTACAAACGGTCTCGGCATGGTATGTAACGAGGGCGGAATATTCTACTTCAACAAAAGAGGAAGCCGTAAATGCACGGGCTACAGTCAGATAGGAACGAACGATCTTTACAGTGCCGGTGCTATATACTTTGACGGCGGTCTTGTAATGGTAAGGTCGGTCACTTATGAAAGACACGACGTTATAATGGACAGAGATATTCTTGTAGACGTTAACGGCAACGAATACGAAATACCGAACGGCTGTGAGCTTATATCGTACTCGAATCAGCGTATTCTGCTGAAGAAAAACGGAAAATACGGCTTTTACGCAGTAAAAAACGATTGGATAACCGATATTAACACGTACACGTATGCCCAGCCGTATTGCGAGGGACTTGCAGTCGTAGGAACGGAAAACGGCAGCAAGGGCGTTATTGATCTTGACGGAAACATAGTTGTTCCGTTTGAATACAGTCATATCACTGAATGCTGTAACGGCGTATTTGCCGCTTACAGTCAGAGCAGCGGATGGACGGTATTCTCAAAGCTTACGCTTAATACGTAATTTACCGAAAGGAAAAAACATAATGAACGATATATTGAAACTGTTGGAAAAGGATGCACATCTGACACCTGAAATGATATCATCTATGCTGAAAAAGGAAACGGGCGATATCAAAAAGTATATTGACGAGTGCGAAAAGGACGGAACGATCGTAGGCTATCAGGCGATAATCGACTGGGATAAAACGGACAGAGAGTACGTTACTGCCTTGATCGAGCTTAAAATTACACCTCAAAGAGAGCTTGGCTTTGACAGAGTTGCAGAAAAAATATACAATTATCCCGAGGTGCAGAGCCTTTATCTTATGTCGGGCGGCTTTGATCTTGCCGTTATCATAGAGGGAAAAACTATGCGTCAGGTAGCGTTTTTCGTAGCGGAAAAGCTTGCGCCGATGGAAAGCGTCGTTTCCACGGCAACACACTTCGTTCTGCGTAAATATAAGGACAAGGGCTTTATATACGGCGAGGGTGAAATTGATATGAGGGATGAATGTCTTTGATGGATTACAGTAAGGTTTTATCAAAAAAGACCTGCAATATCAAGCCGTCGGGAATAAGAAAATTCTTCGATCTGCTTGAAACGATGCAGGGCGTTATATCGCTGACAGTAGGTCAGCCCGATTTTCCGACTCCGTGGCACGTGCGTGATGCAGGTATTTTTTCATTGGAAAAGGGATATACATATTACACGTCAAATGCGGGAACGCTTGAATTAAGACGGGAAATATCAAAATACCTTTCAAGACGGTTTGATATAGAATACGATCCGAAAACGGAAATAACGGTTACGGTGGGCGGAAGTGAAGCTATAGATATAGCGATAAGAGCTATCATAGAAGAAGGGGATGAGGTAATAGTTCCCGAGCCTTCATTCGTGTGCTACGGTCCTATCGTTTCGCTGGCGGGAGGAAAGGCAGTACCGCTTGAAACTGTTGAAGAGGACGGCTTCAAGCTCACGGCGGAAAGACTCAAAAGCGCAATAACAGACAAAACGAAAATGCTTGTTTTGCCATTTCCAAACAATCCGACGGGCGCTGTTATGACTCGACGGGAGCTTGAAAAAATAGCTGAAGTAATAAGAAATACGAACATTATCGTTCTTTCCGATGAGATATACGGAGAGCTTACGTATAACGGCAGACATACGTCGTTTGCAAGCATTGACGGTATGCACGAAAGAACGATACTTACAAGCGGATTTTCAAAGGCGTATTCAATGACGGGCTGGCGTCTTGGTTACGTTTGTGCGCCGAGAGAGATAACAGAGCAGATGCTCAAGATACATCAGTATGCGATAATGTGTGCTCCTACTACATCACAGCTTGCCGCTATAGAGGCGCTTAAGAACGGTGACGGCGACATAGAAATGATGAAAGCGGAATACGATCGCCGCAGACGGTATATAGTTGACGGTCTGCGTGATTGCGGTATTCCTTGCTTTGAGCCGGACGGCGCGTTTTACGTTTTTCCGAAGGTTGGCGTTTTCGGTCTGTCGAGCGAGGAATTCTGTGAAAGACTGCTTTACGAGTACAACGTGGCGATAGTTCCCGGAACGGCATTCGGTGAATGCGGCGAGGGCTACGCACGTGTTTCGTACGCTTATTCCGTAAAGCACATAACGAAGGCTTTAGAGCAGATAAAGCTCTTCACCGAAAAATTAAGACAAGAACAGCAGCAATGAAAAGATCCGACAGATCTCTTAAGGTCTGTCGGATCTTTAATTCAATATTCAAATAATTCTGCCTTGACGGTCATTTTTTTATCCGTATCGTATGAAAAAACTGCACCGTGAAGAGTTACGTTAGTTTCTGCAACGTCGAATTTCGTCGGCATATGGGTTATAAGACGCTCGAAAATCTTTTCCTTTTTAATTCCAAGCACCGAATCGTCAGGTCCGCACATTCCAAGATCGGTTATATATCCCGAGCCGTTTTTCATAACTCTTACATCTGACGTCTGAACGTGAGTGTGAGTGCCGAACATAACGTCGATCTTTCCGTCAAAATAAAGGGAAAGGGCTATCTTTTCACTTGTTGATTCAGCGTGTATGTCAAGAATGCTCACGTCATATTCAGGAGCGTTTTTCAGAATTTTTTCTGTAGTGCGGAACGGGCAGGCAAGCGGATCCATAAACACAAGTCCCATAACGTTCATAACTAAAAACCGAAATCCGTTTGCATTTATTACCGTATAACCGCTTCCGCTGACCTCATCCGGGAAATTTGCAGGTCTTATTATAGTGGAATTATCGTCAAGATACTCACGTATCTCACGGCGCTTGAACGTGTGGTTTCCCGTTGTTACAACGTCTACTCCGGCATCTGTAAGCGCTTTTGCGCTTTTTATGTCAATTCCTCCGCCCAATGCGGAGTTTTCACCGTTTGCAACTACGAAGTGAATGTTCATTTCGCGTCGGATCTTCCACAGATTTTTCTGGATTTTTTCTACTGACGCTGTGCCGACAACATCACCGAGAGCAAGAATATTAAGTATCATTTCATTCTCCGAATTTTAATAAATGAGCTGCCGCAAGCTTTTTGCGGCAGCTTTCGTTGTTTAAAGAACGTCAGGTACAGCGTACGAGCTTATCTTAACGCCTGTGTAGTAGTGAAGCAGTATCTGCGTACAGGTGTAGCCCTGCTGAGCAAATAAGTTAGCTCCGTATTGACTCATACCTACGCCGTGTCCTCTGCCCCATACGGTAACCTTGAATTCGTCTTCATCCTCATCGTATTCTATCTTGTAGTTTGCCGAATCAAGACCTAAAGCAGATTGAATATCTCTGCCCGAAAACTCAATTCCGC
>JAFYMA010000217.1 GCA_017556845.1 Clostridia bacterium
ACGATTATTACGGCGATGACAGAACGCTTGACACACACATAAAGCTTCTGCGCCAGAAGCTCGGAAAATACGCTCACTTTATCGTAACTCTCCGCGGCGTCGGCTACCGCTTTGAAGGTGAAAACGAGCAAAAATGACGTTTGAACAGAATAAAAAAAGAAATCCGCTTTCAAGCATAAAGCCGAGAGTTATACTGTGCGTTACCGTGTTTTCGATAATGCTTTTGCTTACCGTGTGGATATTTCAGGTCGTGCTTTTGAACTATTTTTACGAAAATGCAGTCAAAAGCGAAATGAAAAACGCTTTCCATACCGTTATGGAGCATCTTGACGCTGACGATATGAACGCTATGGTAAACGCCGTGGCAGAGCATTATTCAACGGATATAAAGGTGCTTATAGAGGACGGAAGCGTGCTTCGGTACGTTCAGTCGATCTCACACGGCGGACTTCTGAATAACGACAGCGTAGTATCGTACTACATATATAAAACGAATTTATCGGGCGGAGAGTATATGGCTCACCACACGGAAACGCTTAAGGAAAAGCCCGAGCTTTTCCCGTTTCCGCACGATAAGGGCAAGGAAAACGGTATGCGGCCCGATAATGTCATAGCGGAAATGGAAAGCCTTATGTACTGTGCCAAAACGGAAAACGACGTCGGCAATACGGTTTATATTCTGATAAACGCACGCCTTACCCCCGTTGACAGTACGGTAAAAACGATCCGCGCGCAGCTGCACTGGATAAGCATAATATTCGTCTGCCTTTCCGTTCTTATGGGATTTATTCTTGCAAGAATGATAGCCAATCCCATAATCAAGATAAACCAAAGCGCCAAAAGGCTTGCAGTGGGCGATTACAGCGTAAGCTTTGACGGCAAGGGCTTCAAGGAGGTTCAGGAGCTTTCCGATACGCTCAACTACGCATCAGCAGAGCTTTCGACCGTTGAAAAGCTCCGAAGGGAGCTTATTGCAAACGTGTCGCACGACTTGCGCACGCCGCTTACGATGATAAGAGGCTACGGTGAGGTAATGCGTGATATTCCGGGAGAAAATACTCCGGAAAACGTGCAGGTAATAATCGACGAGGCAGAGCATCTGCACAGACTCGTTGACGATATTCTGTCAATATCAAAGCTGAATGCAGGTATGGATGAGGCAAATATCGCAAGATACGACCTTACGGACAGCATAAACAAGATAGTCGCACGGTATTCCAAAATGAAGGCGGCAGAGGGCTATAACATCGAGTTTATCTATGATGAGTCTGTGTATGTAAATGCTGATGAGGTCAAGATAACACAGGTAATATACAATCTTATAAACAATGCAATAACGTATACGGGCGATGACGGATCGGTCAAAATTAAGCAAACCGTATCAGACGGCAGGGTAAGAATATCCGTTACCGATACGGGATGCGGAGTTGCAAAGGAAAGCATAAAATATATCTTTGACAGATACTACAAGGAGGACAAGGCGCATAAAAGAGCGGGTGTCGGAACGGGACTCGGACTTTCGATAGTAAAGGGGGTTATCGAGCTTCACGGAGGACTTTACGGCGTTGAAAGCCGCGAAGGGCACGGTGCTACGTTCTGGTTTGAGCTTGCGCTGTAATACGTATGACTAAAAAGGAAAAGGCACGTTACTGTGTCGTACAGCTTAAAAGCATATATCCCGACGCTTCCTGCGCACTTGAGTACGGAAACGATCCGTGGCGTCTGCTCGTTATGGGCAGACTGTCAGCCCAATGCACCGATGCAAGAGTGAACGAGGTATGCAGAACGCTTTTCAAGGAAATACCGAATATAGAGGATATGGCAAACGCTCCAATAGAAAAAATAGAGCGTCTGATATTCTCCTGCGGACTTTATAAAACAAAGGCGCAAAGCCTTAAGGGCATGGCGCAAATGATCCTTGATAAGTACGACGGACGTGTGCCGGATAATATGGACGAGCTGTTGACTCTGCCCGGAGTCGGCAGAAAAATAGCAAATCTCATTCTCGGCGATATATATAAAAAGCCTGCTATCGTTGCGGATACTCACTGCATAAGAATATGCGCACGGCTCGGTCTGTGCGGAAAAAACGGAGTCAGCACGACACCCGAAAAAACGGAATACGAGCTTAAAGGGCTGATAGAAGATGACGAGCAGTCGGATTTCTGCCACAGAATAGTTCTTTTCGGCAGAGAAATATGCTCATCACGCTCTCCTGCGTGCGATGAATGCCCGCTCGGCTCTGTGTGTCTTTACAAAAAGAAAATGAAAAAATGATATCCGACACGTATTGACATTTTATCATTGTACGGATATAATTAATTTATTAAGTATTTTCGGGAGGAATTATGACGGAAATAATATATGAAATTATAGGTTATATCGGAACGGCGCTCGTTCTGTTTTCGATGATGATGACGTCTGTCGTTAAATTAAGACTCGTCAACATTCTCGGCTCGCTGTTCAGTATGACGTACGCGTTGCTTGCAGGGGCGTACCCCGTTGCACTTTTGAACGCAGGACTTATTATAATAAATCTCTTCCAGCTTATAAGATATAAAATGCACCGCAGATCGTTCAAGGCGCTCCGCGTATCGCAGAATGATGAAAGCTTCAAGTATTTTATGAGCCTTTTTGATGAAAATATCAAAAAGTTTTTCCCGAGCTTTTCTCTGAACGTAACGGACAAAACTCAGATATATATGATATACGATCAGTCAGAGGCAGTAGGCGTGCTTACAGCAGAGGTGGACGGAAAAATTGCAGTAATATCACTTGATTACACAACGCCGAAATACCGTGATACGTCAGTTGCAAAATTCCTGTTTTCGTATCTTAAGAAAAACGGAATAAAGCAGTTTGAAACACCGTACGGCACTCCCGAGCATAATAAGTACCTTATGAAAATGGGCTTCGAGCCGCACGACGGAAAGATGATAAAAACGAAATAAGGCAAAACAAAAAGCGCCCCAACGGACCGTTAATATCCGTTGGGGCTCGTTTTATTCCTCTGCCGAATTTTACGTGTCGCGGGATGTCCAAAACGCCGATCCCTGATGCAAAAAAGCGTTATTTTTTTATTTTTTACACGCGTTGATGAACGCATCGAACAACGCTCTTGACGGCTTTGAGTCCTCCGCCAATAATCAGTTTATCGTTAATCATTTTATATTTCCTTCTTTCATTAAGCTTCAAATTGTTCTGCTAATATTCTGAGCACAGTATGTGCCTGATGTGCGGCGCAAAGCATAACACGGGAAGCAACAAGACTACCTGACTCTGATACATCGCTTGCTCCGTCACCACAAAGATAAAATCTCTTTGCTACTCTGCGGGTTTGAATGGTGTTTGCACTGCCGAATCCCGCCATTCCTGAAGCTGCCACAAGATATTTGTCCGACATTGTTTCAAGAACAAGGTTTGTAAGCATCGCCTTGCACTCCGCATCGTCAAAGGCTTCGCATATAATATCTGCACCTTGCAGCAGATGGGCGGCATTTTCTTCCGTGACTCTTTCGGTATGCGTTTCAAGTTCAATATATGGTGCAATTTCTTTTAAGTTTTCCGTAAGAGCATCGGTCTTGTTCATTCCAATCTGATTCACCTTATACTGCTGACGGTGAAGATTAGTAATATCCACACAGTCGAAATCGATAAGAATCAGTTTGCCAACACCGGCTCTGGCTAATGCAATTGCTATATTGGAGCCAAGTCCGCCCAGACCACAAACTGCTACAACGGCTTCTGAAAAATTCTTTTGCAGAGCCTCTCCGTGACGCTCACCAAGAGCCTTATTCCATTCTTCTTTCGTTGGAATCAGATTAACCACC
>JAFYMA010000218.1 GCA_017556845.1 Clostridia bacterium
GACGCGGTATCAGCCTTTTCGCTTTCAGTGCTGCCGCTGTTGATGACTACAAGACCGCACGATTGCATAAGCAAAGCGAACATCAGCGAAAGACAGTATATATATTTCTTCAATTTCATAAATTGACCTCATTATCACTCGGTTTATATCCACTATTATATACACAAACGCCGAAAATTCAATATATATTTAGTTAAGAGTAGAAAAATTTTTAACTTTGAAAGGAGTTTTTCGTTTGATGAAACGGAAATTCACCGTCAACGGAATGAGCTGTGCCAGATGCTCTGCGGCAGTTGAAAGAGCCGCTCTGTCCGTAAACGGTGTCAAAACGGCGAACGTCAATCTTGCAGGCAAATATCTTATATGCGAATACGAAGATCCCGCAAGCGACGCTTTGATATTAAAGGCTATAAAAAAAGCAGGCTACAAGCCGAGCCTTGACAGCATCGGAGAAAATGACCGTTCCGTACCAAAGCTTATCGTATCAGCCGTGCTTACGTTGATACTGATGTATATATGTATGGGTGCAATGATCGGTCTGCCGTTGCCGCAGATCATATCGCACGGTGAAAATTATATAAATAACGCCATAGTGCAGATGATACTTGCCCTTGCCGTTATGATGATAAATTTCAGAATATTCGCAAAAGGTATAGGAAGCATATTTCACCTTGCTTCAAATATGGACACGCTCGTATCGCTCGGATGTCTTGCGTCGTTCATTTACAGCGCAGTATGCACCGTGCTTATGATAACGTCACAATATGAGCCGAACGGAATTTATTTTGATTCGTCCGCAATGATACTCGTGTTCGTATCAACGGGCAGAATGCTTGAAGGAAAAAGCAAGCGCAAAACGAACGCTACGTTAGCTTCCCTGCACGAGCTGAAGCCGACGTATGCAAGAGTTATAAAAAACGAAGAAGAAATCCAAGTAAAGCCTGAGCTTGTACGTGTCGGTGATACGGTAATAATACGCCCCGGTGAAAGCATTCCCGTTGACGGTATTATTATAAGCGGAGAAACGGAAACTGACGAATCAGCCCTTACGGGCGAAAGCGCTCCCGTTTCAAAATCTGTAAATGACAGAGTTTGTGCATCGACCGTTAACATTTCCGGAGCTATATACGTAAAAGCCGAAAAAGTCGGTGACGATACTGCATTTGCCGAGATCGTTGCACTTGTGGAATCTGCATCTGCATCAAAAGCACCTATTGCCCGACTTGCAGACAAGGCGGCAAATATATTCGTTCCCTGCGTTACCGCAGTAAGCGTTCTTACGTTTATCGTCTGGATGCTCGTCGGAAATATCAGCACTGCACTCGTACACGCAGTATCCGTTCTCGTAATATCCTGCCCGTGCGCTCTCGGTCTTGCAACACCCCTTGCGGTGACGGTTGCAGTCGGAGCGTGTGCGAAAAAGGGCATTTTGATAAAGTCAGCCGCAGTTCTTGAAATACTGCACAAATGCAATACGGTATGCCTTGACAAGACGGGAACGATAACGAAGGGAACGCCCTCTGTAACGGACGTTTTATGTGCTGACGGCGTAACGGAGGAGCAGCTTATTGAAACAGCTTCCTCCGCAGAAAAAATGAGCACGCACCCGATATCAAACGCAATACTCCGCTATGCCGGCGTTCACGAAAGCCTTCCGTGCGAGAGCTTTGAAAATATCCCCGGAAAGGGTATACGCGCAGTTATGGACAAAAAGACAGTTATCGGCGGCACGAGAGCCCTTTTGCAAGAAAACGGAATTGATTTTTCAGAGCTTGACGAAAAATGCAGACAGCTTGAAAGCGTCGGAAAAAGCGTTATATTTTTTGCGCAGGACGGATGTCTGCTCGGTGCCGTTGCGTGTGCTGATGAAATACGTGAAACGTCAGCAGAGTCTATCAGATCTATGCGCGAAAACGGCATAGACGTTTACATTCTTACGGGCGACGGGGTCGGTGCGGCAGAAAGCGTTGCACGCAAGGTAGGTGCAAGCGGAGTTTTTGCAAGGCTTATGCCGAATGAAAAGCAGAATATCGTATCAAGGCTTATGTCAGACGGTAAGACCGTTCTTATGGTCGGTGACGGAATAAACGACGCCCCTGCCCTGACCGATGCCGACGTCGGTATGGCTATCGGCGCAGGAACTGACGTTGCACTTACAAGCGCAGACGTCGTGCTTGCGAAAAACGATCTGTCAGACGTTCTTGCTGCCGTTGATATTTCCAGAAAAGCGTTCAGCATCATAAAGCAAAATCTGTTCTGGGCTTTATTTTACAACGTGATATGTATACCGCTGGCAGCAGGTGCGTTTTCATTTGCAGGTATCACTCTTTCGCCGGCAATAGCCTCAGTGGCTATGAGTATATCTTCGATATTCGTCGTTACGAACTCATTAAGGCTGAGAAAAGCGACAAAATAAATTTTTCTTCTATGACCGCACAAATACACACAATATTCATATTTACCGTGTATAATGTAAAGAAAACATATAATCTTAAAAGGATCGTTAAACTATCATGTTAAGACTTGAAAACGTAAGCTGGAGCACTCCGAACGGAATAAAGATCCTGGACGGTCTTTCCCTGGAGATCCCGGACAACCGCCTCACCGTTATAACAGGACCTAACGGCGGCGGAAAAACAACACTTGCAAAAATAATAGCAGGCATTGAAATGCCTGCGAGCGGAAAAATATATCTTGATGACCGTGACATAACAGACCTTGACGTAACGCAGAGGGCAAATCTCGGCGTAAGCTTTGCTTTTCAACAGCCCGTAAGATTCAAAGGAATAACTGTTCGCCGTCTGCTTGAGCTTGCATACGGTAAAAAAATGCCCGAAAGCATGGTTTGTGACGTATTGAGCAGAGTGGGACTTTGTGCCCGCGACTATTCCGAGCGTGAGGTCAACGCGACCTTGTCCGGAGGCGAGATCAAGCGTATAGAGATCGCATCCGTTCTGTCAAGGCACTCCAAGCTGTCCATATTCGACGAGCCTGAGGCAGGAATAGATCTCTGGAGCTTTACCAACCTCATAAAAGCATTCGAGCAGATACGCGAAAATCTCAAGGGTACGCTTATAATCATATCGCACCAGGAGAGAATTTTACGCATTGCCGACACCATAGTTGTAATATCAAACGGCAAGGTATCGCAGATGGGTGCTCCCGAGGAATTGGAGGACTCCCTGTTCGGCGGCAGAAATGCCGTAGCACCGTGCAGAAAGCAGGAGGCATTGTTAAATGGATAACATCACTAAAATGCTGTTGGAGCAGATATCCGACTTCAACGGTGAATATAAGGGTGCGTACAACATCCGTGTTGACGGCACCTGTGCAGGAAGACAAAGCAGTGAAAATATAATCATCGAAAACAAGACGGATGCTCCCGGACTCGTTATCAAAATACGCCCCGGTACAGTAGGAGAAAGCGTTTCTATCCCTGCGTGCGTAACACACGGAGATATTGACGACCTTGTATACAACGACTTTTTCGTTGGTGAAAACTCAGATATTACGATAGTTGCAGGCTGCGGCGTTCACACGGAAACGGGCGAGCCCGCGCGCCACAACGGCATACACAGATTTATTCTCGGCAAGGGCAGTAAGGTAAAATACGTAGAAAAGCACATCGGAACGGGCAGCGGTGACGGAATAAGAAGCATTGACCCCGTTACAGAAATAATTATGGACGAGGATTCCGTAATGGAGATGGAAACGTCTCAGATCGGCGGAGTTGACGATTCAAACAGACTGACGAGCGCAGTTTTGCAAAAGGGTGCAAAGCTTTTCGTAAGAGAAAGACTGCTTACAGAAAACCGCCAGAAAGCAAAGACGGACTTCAAAATAGAAATGAACGGCGAGGGCAGCGGTGCTGACGTTATATCACGTTCAGTAGCAAAGGGTGACTCTTATCAGTCGTACCATTCGGTGATAATCGGAAACGCTCCTTGCACAGGACACACGGAATGTGATGCCATCATTTCTGAAAACGGCATAGTAGACGCCGCACCCGAGCTTTGCGCACGCAATGAGGATGCCGCACTGATACACGAGGCGGCGATAGGAAAGATCGCAGGCGAGCAGATATTGAAGCTCCGTACTCTCGGCATGACGGAGGAAGAGGCTCAGCAAACCATAATCGAAGGATTTTTAAGCTAACGGAGAGATAAAAGTGAGTATACACGAATCAGGCGAAATGTATCTTGAAAGCATACTTGTATTGCGTGAAAAGCAAGGCAATGTGCGTTCCATCGACATTGTAAACCATACGGGCTACTCAAAGCCGAGCATCAGCCGTGCAGTTAATCTGCTGAAAAAAAGCGGTCATATAACGGTAGATGCAAGCGGTGCTATATCGCTCACGCCCTCAGGCGAGGTGATAGCTAAAAAAATATACGAGCGTCACAGAGTTCTTACGAGCTTTTTATGCAGTATCGGCGTTTGCGAGCAAACTGCATCAGCCGATGCCTGCAAGATAGAGCACGTTATAAGTGATGAAACTCTTGAATGCATTAAAAAAACTATGGGTAATTAAAGGGCGGTCATCGCCCTTTAATGTTTAACGGTGAAAAATGAAAACAGTCAACATATATACCGACGGTGCCTGCAGGGGAAATCCCGGTGCGGGCGGATGGGGCGCTGTGCTCGTGTACGGTGAAAACGAAAAAAGAATAAGCGGCGGAGAAAGCATGACCACGAATAACAAAATGGAGCTTACCGCCGTTATTGAAGCGCTGAAGATACTGAAATATCCGTGCAAGGTAATTCTCTGCTCCGACTCAAAATACGTTATTGACGGTCTTAAGCTCGGCTGGGCGAGATCTTGGCGTCGGAAGGGATGGAAAAAGGGCGACGGAAAGCCCGCATTGAATCCTGAACTGTGGGCAGAGCTTCTTGATCTTACCGACGTTCACGAAATGGAATATATATGGATAAAGGGACACGCAGGCCACAAATACAACGAAATATGCGACGAAATGGCAACTGCGCAGGCAGACAAGTATAAATGATAAAAAAAGAAAGATTACAATATGCGCTCGTAACGGGTGCAACGTCGGGAATAGGAAAACAGATCGCCGTCGAACTCACAAAAAAAGGATACAAGGTGATCGCCTGCGGAAGAGATCTTAACGCTCTTTTACAGCTCAACGCTGCGTACGGTATGCAGCTTTATCCGTGCGATCTTTCAAACAAAGAAAGCGTTTACGCCTTATGCAAGGACGTATCGGACAAAAACGTAACCGTAGTCGTAAACAGCGCAGGGGTCGGGTTTTTGGAGCATTTTGATAAAATATCAGATGAATGTGACGATATGACAGTTAAGCTCAATATCACAGCCTGTCAGATAATAACGAAGTTTTTTGCACGCAATATGAAAAAAGGAGTAATACTTAACGTATGCTCCTCTGCCGCATTTTCACCTGAGCCTCTGATGGCTTCGTACGCATCAAGCAAGGCGTACATCTATTCATACAGCCGTGCGATAGACCATGTGAATTGAAAATGAGAAAAAAGCCCGTACGGGTGTGCGTTTTGTGCCCCGGCGGCGTTGATACACCGTTCAATAAAAAGGCAGGATATAAAGACAGCATCAAGGGAATGAGTGCGGAAAGGTGTGCGAAAATTGCCGTTGACGGTATTTTGAAAGGAAAAAGCGTGATCATTCCCGATATGAGATCAAGAGTCCTTGCACCTGTTTCAAGGATAACGCCCGAGAGCATCGTTTTAAAGATCCAATACGAATTTCAGAAGCGAAAATTTCCTTTATAATATTATTGTACAAAGGTATTGACAAATCGTAAAACGTATGATATAATTCTTTTGTTTACGGGTCTGTCTTGCCCGTATTCCGTCAGAGCAGTCCGCCGGTGCTTGCCGTGAATGCTCGGAGATCACGTATTTTTATGGAGGTCCAAAAAAATGGATTTGTTAAAGGCATTTGTTGAAGACCAGCTTAAGGCTGACGCTCCCAAAGTTGAGATCGGTGACACTGTTCGTGTTTACAACAAGATCGTTGAAGGCTCAAGAACAAGAACACAGATCTACGAAGGTACGGTTATCGCAAAGCGTAACAGTGGCATTTCCGAAACCTTTACGGTAAGAAGAATTGCTTACGGTGTTGGCGTTGAAAAGACTTTCAATCTCCACTCCCCCACTGTTGAAAAGGTTGAGACCATCAGACGCGGTAAGGTTAGACGCGCAAAGCTCTACTATCTGCGTGACAGAGTTGGTAAGGCTGCTAAAACCAAGGAACAGGTTAGATAACAAGCGTGAAAAAGGTATGGCTTTAAGGCCATACCTTTTTTGTTTATCTCGGTATTTTGATTATGAGCTGTATTTCGTTTTCAGTCTCCGTTTTTGACTTCTGTATCGGTATACCCGCTTCCTTTACCGTATTTACTGCTCTGTCCAGCGAATTTAAAAATATCCTTATATCCTTTATGACCATTTTTCTTACGGGCTTTTGCTCCTGAGTCTGCTCATTGTGGCAAAAAAGCTGCTTTATGTATTCCTCGCTTTTCTGCACGTTAAGACCGTGCTCTATAATATATCCGAGCACCTTCAGCCTTTGCACAGGATCGCTTATTCGGACGAGTGCTCTTGCGTGGCGTTCTGTAAGAGAGTTTTTTATTATCAGATCTCTTTCCGGCTCGGTGAGATTCAAGAGCCGTATCTTATTTGCAATATAAGATTGGCTTACGCAAAGAAAAGACGCCGCCTGCTCCTGCGTTAAAGAAAATTTTTCGCAAAGCGTTGATATTGCACAAGCCTCCTCGAATATATTTAACTGCTCACGGTGCATATTTTCCACAAGTGCAAGCTTTGCGGAATCTTCTCTGTCAACATCGATAATAATGCAGGGAACGTATTGCATATTCAACAGTTTTGCGGCTCTGAGACGTCTTTCACCTGCTATCACCTCGTAAAGACCTCCGAACGGGGTTTCCTCATCGCATATCCGTCTTACCGATATAGGCTGTAATATACCGTATTTTCGTATACTGTCAGCCAATTTGAGTATTGATTCCTCCGAAAAGCTCTTTCGCGGCTGTGACAGATTCGGACAAAGCCTTTCCGGGTCAAGCAGATGTATCCTGCACGCATCGTCCTCACGCTTAAGCTCCTGCTTTTGCCGTTTTATCGCTTCCCACTCCGCCTGCAGCCTTTCCCTTTGCATATTCTTTTTAACTTCCAGCATACTCAACAGCTTCATTTTTAACAAATTAACCCTTTCTTTTGTTGTGTAATGTATTGTAACATTGAATAAATGAAAAAACACTCACATTAGGTCGCAGTTAAAAATATATTTTAAAAACAGTATGAAAAATAAGATTTTAAACGTTCTATCAATACTTTTTGCCGTTTTTATAATGATAAATTACGGCATATACATAACGATATCCTTATGCGGCGGAGCAAAAACGTGGAACGTCGCCGTTGCATTTGCGATATTTTTTACAGCACTTACTCCATTGCTTGCACTGATTTTTTTCGCACCTACGGTACGGAAAAAGCACAAAAAAGCAGTTGACGTCCTTCAGACCGTATACATATGCGGTATGGGAGTTTACGTTTTATCGTTTACGGTATTTTCAATATGGCTGACAGCGGGAATACCGTACAGCGTTGACGAGCATTACGACAATGTGATCGTATTCGGCGGCGGCATTTACAACGGAAATATAAATCACGATGCACGCTCACGGCTTGATACGGCAGGTCAATATCTTAAAAATAATCCCGATTCTATATGTATAGTATCAGGCGGAGTTCCGAGCGGAATGACCGTTTCCGAAGCGGTGGTAATGAAAAATGCCCTCGTTTCATCAGGGGCAGATCCGTCAAATATTATAATAGAGGGCAAGGCAAAAAACACGTGGGAAAACCTCGAAAATTCTCTTTCGCTCACAGACTCAGACAGTATTTTGTGCATTTCAAGCGACTACCACGTAAAGCGTATAAGGCTCATGGCGAAGGATCAGGGCTATGACGTCGACGTACTTGCATCAAGACCTGAATACTCATTTAAAAAGCATTCCAGCTACGTTCGTGAATATATGGCGTATATCAAATACTTTTTAGGAATGAACGATATATAAAAACGAAGATCCGCAGCTTCCTCCGTATGAAGCCGCGGATCATTTTTTACCGTAATTTTATGATAGGGTTATCTTTTTACCTCTTCCATTATATACGCTTCCAGAATATCGTCAACTCTGATGTCGTTGAATTTTTCAAGACCGACACCGCATTCGTATCCCGTAGCTACATCCTTAACGTCATCCTTGAAGCGACGCAAAGACGATATCTTATCTTCAAATATGATGATTCCGTCACGCACTACTCTTATCTGAGATGCTCTCGTTATCTTACCGTCCTGAACGTAAGAGCCTGCGATCGTGCCGACGTTGGGAACGTGGATAGTCTGACGGACCTGAGCGTGACCGAGAACCACTTCCTTATACGTAGGAGCAAGCATGCCCTTCATAGCGGCAGTGACCTCTTCGATACACTCGTAGATAATTCTGTAAGTGCGGATGTCAACACCCTCACGGTCTGCATAGTCCATCGCCGCCTTGTCGGGACGAACGTTAAAGCCTATGATTATAGCGTTTGAAGCTGTTGCAAGCATAACGTCATTTTCACGTATACCGCCTGCTGCAGAGTGGATCACTCTTACCTTTACCTCTTCGTTGGAGAGCTTAAGAAGCGATGCGGACACAGCCTCTGCCGAGCCTGCAACATCTGCCTTTACGATGATGTTCAATTCCTTTACGTCGTCACCGATATTTGCAAACATTTCTTCAAGCGATCCACGTGATTTTGCCTTGAATTCCTGTTCCTTTTCCTTTGCTTTACGCTGTTCTGCAAGCTCACGTGCCATCTTTTCATCTTCAACGGCATTGAACTCGTCACCCGCGGAGGGAACTGCTGAAAGACCTATGATCTCAACGGGAACTGACGGGCCTGCAACAGACGCCTTTCTTCCCGTAGAATCAGTCATAGCTCTTACTCTGCCGACACACGTTCCTGCTATAACTATATCGCCTGCATGAAGCGTACCGTTCTGCACGAGAACCGTTGCAACGGGACCCTTACCCTTATCGAGCTTGGACTCGATAATGATACCCTTTGCGTGACGGTTGGGGTTAGCCTTAAGCTCCTTCATTTCCGCAACGAGAAGAACCATTTCAAGCAGGTTGTCAATACCGCTTCCCGTCAAAGCTGAAACGGGTACAACTATCGTATCGCCGCCCCATTCCTCAGGCATAAGGTCATACTTTGTAAGCTCCTGCTTTACCGCCTCGGGATTTGCGTGCGGCTTATCCATTTTGTTTATTGCAACTATTATCGAAATACCAGCAGCCTTGGCGTGATTTATCGCCTCTATCGTCTGCGGCATTATACCGTCGTCTGCGGCAACAACGAGTATCGCAATATCCGTCGCCTGCGCACCTCTTGCACGCATAGCCGTAAACGCCTCGTGTCCGGGAGTATCAAGGAACGTTATATCCTTACCGTTTATCGACACTCTGTAAGCACCGATATGCTGGGTGATACCGCCTGCCTCGCCGCTTGTAACGTGTGAATTTCTTATCTTATCAAGCAGTGACGTCTTACCGTGGTCAACGTGACCCATTACGCATACGACGGGCGAGCGTTCAATGAGATCCTCGTCCTTATCCTCAGCGTCGGTAAAGAGCTTTTCTTCGATAGTTACCACTACCTCGCGTGTAACGACAGCGCCCATTTCTTCTGCTACGAGATATGCAGTGTCGAAATCAATAACGTCGTTAACGGTTACCATAGCGCCCATACCGATAAGACGCTTTATAAGATCGCCTGCCGTTACCTTAAGTCTCTGAGCAAGCTCCGAAACAACGATCTCGTCGGGAACTGTGATATGCAGGGGCTGTTTTTTAGCCTTTTCAAACTGCTCGCGGCGCTTCATTTTTTCCATAGCGTCGCTTTCCTTATTGCGTGACTTGTTGCTCTTGTCGTTCTGCTTTTTATTTTTGAATTTCTGCTTCTGATTATTGGAATCGGAGTTATATCCCCTGCTTTCAGATGCAAAGTTTTCAAGTCTTTCATCGTATTTTGCAAGGTCAACGGAAACGGTTCTCGTATCTATGATACGCGTTCCGTTCTTAACTCCGCTTTCAGCCGTATGACTGTCAGATCCGCCGCCTGACGAACGGATAATGCCGGCTCTGCTATCCTGCTGGGGCTGCGGCTTTTTCTTGTCGTTCGGCTTCTGCTGAGTCTGAGGCTGATTGGGACGGCTCTGGAATTTATCAAGCTGAGCCTGACGCTTTTGCTGCTGAGCCTGCTTATTATTTCTGCTCTCGGCATATTTTTTATTTTCGTTTTTGGGCTGATTTTTATTAGCTGCATTATCAGAGCGTACGTTTTCGGGCC
>JAFYMA010000219.1 GCA_017556845.1 Clostridia bacterium
ATGACGCCTTGCGAGTATTATTTCGCCACCGCCGCGTGACGAAAATCTCCCCCTGCTGCGCAGCAGGGGGAGATAAAAGAACCTATTCAATTTGTAAATTCTTTTGTTTTTTAGTCTGTCTACTTGACAGGGGGCACATTATTCCTCTGCCGATATTATGTGACTTTTGAAATTTAAGCCTTTTCGTATTTGTCTATAAGGTCCTGAAGTGCCGTCTCTGATGACTTTTCATTTCTCTTTACGAATCTGGTGTATGTCGTATTCGTATCCTCGATTATAGAGGAGAAAATGTTGTGCATAGAAATGGACGGATTGAACAGACCGAAGTCGTAAACACGGCTTTCACGGCACAAGTCGAGCATTTCGTAAGAGCCCTCGTCTCTCGTACCCTTACCGCCGAGCGTCTTTTCATAGTACGCAGGACGGAGCGTGTAGTACGATTCCCAGCAAAGCGTCTCGGTAACTACACCGATCTGCTCTATTTCCTGCTCGGTCCAGCCGAATGCGGGAATAGACATAACCATAATGCAGGGGTCGTTAGTCGTGTAGTAGCGCTTTTGAGCCTTGTCGTACTTAGGATAAGGAACGATACCGTAATCATCGTCCATATCAACGAATGCGCCGAGGTAACCTGCTATCTCAGCCAAAAACAGTGCGCGGCCGCCCATAAATGCAGAAATGATACTGCCGTCGGTCGTGAAGTGCGAGGTGTTGTCGTTGTGAAGGAGCTTTACGACCTTCTCCTGGAACTTTGCTACGTTATTGTTATTCTGAACTACAAGCTCAGGATAGTTTGCAGAGTCCTTATCGCAGATACGCATACCTGCACCGAAGAAGAAGTTACGTGCAGCGCCTGCGTGTGTTGCAAACGCGTATGTATCCTCTTTATCCCATACGCCGTCGCCGTTATCCTTGGATATGCCGGAAAGCATAGCAACGAAGTTATCAAACGTCCATTCGTTGTCCTTTACCATATCGTAAGGATCCTTAAGACCGTACTGAGCAAGAAGTCTCTTGTTGTACATCATTATCCACGTGCAGTGCATATCCATCGTTTCCATATCGTTAACAGATGAATAGAGCGTGTCGCCTATGGACATATCCGTCTTGTAGTTATCATCGTACCACGGAGCATCGAGGTTGTTCAGCGGATCAATGTCGTAAAGGTTCATAAGCAGGTCGCCCATAGCGGCGCTGGACGTATCGGACGTATCCATCCATATCATGTGGAACGCCTTATCGTTAGCGTCTACGCTTCCCTTTACTACCGTTGAGATATTATCCTTGAGCGTCGTGTTGATCTTGATACCGTACATATCCTCAACCGTCTTGTAACGCTTGTATTTTGCGCTTACAAGAACGTCATCGGAGTCTTCTTCGGGGCAAAGAATATCCTCAGCGTTCCAGCCCTCACTGCCCTTACCGATTATTTCAAAGGTATAATTGGCGTCAAACGTTACTTCGGGAACGTCAAGAGGCTCTCTGAGCTCCTCTGCTGCCGTTGCGGGAACAAATGTCGTATCGTCATCGCCGTCTCCGCAGCCGAAGAAGCACATGGGCACGATCATAAGAGCGCACAGCAGTAAAACCGCAAATCTTTTCATAGTTTTTCCTTTCTTGAATAAATTTTTATGCATTAGAATTATAACGCATAAAGGGGCAAATGTCAAGGTATAACGATAAATGTTTATTTTTTCTTTAAAATTGAAAAAAATTTGTTGATTTATTCATTTCAATATAGTATAATACTAAAATGGATGAGCATTTTCGTATTAATACAGATATAGGAGTTTTCCGATGAACGCATCAGAAAGACAGAAAAAAATAAGGAATTTTTGCATAATAGCACATATTGACCACGGCAAATCAACGCTTGCCGACCGTATTCTTGAGCAGACGCAGACCGTTTCGCACAGAGATATGGAAGAACAGCTTCTTGACAATATGGACATTGAGCGTGAGCGCGGTATCACCATAAAAGCGCGTGCCGTAAAGCTGAATTACACGGCAAGCGACGGGGAGGAATACACGTTCAATCTTATAGATACCCCCGGCCACGTTGACTTTAACTACGAGGTATCAAGATCACTTAACGCTTGCGAGGGCGCTATTCTCGTCGTTGACAGCACGCAGGGCATTGAGGCGCAGACGCTTGCCAATGCATATCTTGCATCTGACAACGGTCTTGAAATACTGCCCGTTATAAACAAGATAGATCTGCCTGCAGCAGACGTTGAGCGCGTCAGAGGAGAAATTGAAGATATAATCGGTATTCCCGCAGACGATGCCCCTGCCATTTCCGCAAAGGCAGGCATAAACATTCCTGCGGTAATGGAAAAGATAGTTCAGGGCGTTCCGTGCCCCACAGGTGACGAAAACGCGCCGCTTAAATGCCTTATATTCGACTCGTATTACGATTCTTACAGAGGAGTCGTCGTATACGTGCGCGTCGTTGAAGGAACGCTGAAGGCAGGCACGCGCATCAAAATGATGCACACGGGCGCGGAATTTGACGTGGTTGAAATAGGCACTATGGAGCCGTTCGGTCTTTGTAAGACTGATATTCTTTCAGCGGGCGACGTCGGATATATCACGGCGAGCATCAAAAACGTATCGGAAACGAGAGTGGGCGATACGGTAACGTCGGCAGAGCGTCCTACAGATACTCCTCTGCCCGGCTTTAAAAAATGTATGCCTATGGTATATTCGGGTATTTACCCCGCTGACGGCGCAAAGTATCAGGATCTTAAGGACGCACTTGAAAAGCTCCAGCTTAACGATGCGTCGCTCACGTACGAGCCGGAAACGTCAGCCGCCCTCGGCTTCGGATTCCGCTGCGGCTTTTTAGGCTTGCTCCACATGGAGATAATCCAGGAAAGACTTGAGCGTGAGTTCAATCTCGATCTTATAACTACCGCGCCGAGCGTTATATACAAGGTATTGAAGCGTACGGGCGAAACGGTGATGATCGACAACCCTTTGAATTATCCGTCTGCTGACGAGATCGACATTCCCTACGAGCCTATGGTAAAGGGCAGTATTATGACGCCCGTTGATTACGTCGGCGGAATTATGGATCTTTGCCAGGACCGCAGAGGCGTATTTTACGACATGAAATATCTTGACTCCACCCGTGTGGAGCTTCACTACCGTCTGCCGCTCAACGAGATAGTATACGACTTTTTCGATGCTCTGAAAAGCCGCAGTAAAGGCTATGCATCGCTCGATTACGAGCTTGACGGATACGACGAAAGCAAGCTCGTGAAGCTCGACATTCTGCTCAACGGCGAGGTCGTTGACGCATTATCGTTCATCGTACACACCGACAAGGCGTACGCAAGAGCAAGAAAGATCGTTGAAAAGCTCAAGGACAACATTCCGCGCCAGCTTTTTGAAATACCCGTTCAGGAGGCTATCGGCGGCAAGATAATCGCGCGTGAGACCGTCAAGGCTATGCGAAAGGACGTTCTTGCAAAATGCTACGGCGG
>JAFYMA010000220.1 GCA_017556845.1 Clostridia bacterium
ATCTTAACTGAATATTTATAAAACTGACAACAGAATACACACCTAAAGTATACGAAATTTGTTTTAATGTATTGTGTCTTTTTTGTGTTATATTCGAAAACTTTGATAACGGCACCTATGGCGTCATATCACAAAAGCTCGCTGAGCGCAAGCATAACGAGTGCCACTATCGCTATTGCCATACCTATAGCGTGTCTGCCGCTTATGCGCTCTCTGAACACGGTCATAGCCACAACGACCGACATCATCGTAGTACCGCCGTTCTGTATCGGGAACAAAAATGCGCTCGGTAAAACACCCGCAAGATAAAGATTGACAACGTTAAGAAATGCAATAAACAAGCCGCATATAACCGTTAAAAACAAAAGCTTTTTTACTTTTATCTGAATAAGCACGTCAGCTTCGTTCAAATGCTTCTTTTCCGAACGATGCTTTAAGGCATAGCTTACTGCGCAGAGAATAGCGGCGGTAACGAATGCTATTGCAAGAAAGGCATCAGTCTCATCTGAAAAAGCTGATTTTTTCTGTATTTTCTGCATAATGCCGATAGAGCCGACGAACAGAAAAGCGAAAAAGCAGAATATGAGCCATTTTATGCTCTTTTTCTTCTGGTTTTGCTGCTTATCGGTAGAAAAATACGCCGCCACTATCATAAGAAACGTACCTATTACCTTCCATATTGAAAGCGGCTCGCCCCAGATAATATACCCCGAAAACGCAGGAAGTATCATTGAAGATGTTATAAGAAGTATCGTAAACGACATAGGACCGCAATTCAGAGCGTTGAGCTTGAATATACCGCTCAGTGCCGTTACCGTTCCGAAAAGCATACCGAACAGAACTGTGAACCAGGATATTTTCATTCCCGACGCAAGTCCAACGATAAGCAAAACTATTGCGGCAACTGAATATATCAGCATATTTACCTTGTAGTTATCAGACTGTCGCCTTACGGCTCTTTTGCCAAAATAATTGTAAAATGACGAATATGCAACATTTGCACATACCGACATAGCAAGTAGCAAGTAATTCATAAATTAACTCCGCAGATCGTCCTTTAACGAGCAATTTTTATGTCATATAATTCTGTAAAATCGCATCTTATGCGCATTTTTCTCGTAATTTTATGACACACCGCCGTATACTTTATCACATATATATAAACTTTTAAAGTACAATTTGATAATTATTTTATCACAAATAATACAGCAAAAACAAAAAACGCCATAGGCAGACGCTCAATAACGATGACAGAACCCCGACAGATTTTTAGTCCGTCGGGGTTTTGTCATCGTATTCGGTAAATTTTTATTTATTTTTCCGTGGGTGCAATTACAATTTTACAGTTGCTACAGTAATATGCGGTGGCTTTATATCCTGTTATACCCGACTTGTTATTCAATTTAACTCCACCGGTAGCTACTGACTTTACCCATATAGGCGGCTTTTTATTAGCCGGTATCCATTGATTTGGCTTCCTTTCGTTGAATAAATACCCTACGTTCATATCTCTGTCACAGTATGGGCATTTCATATAAATATCCTCCATTCGTCAAATTCCAATTTATCAGTTACTTTAATTGAGAGTTTCGCATTTGTGACACAAACGCATCGGGTAAAGCCACCCCTTATTCTTCTGAACATCATTCATTATCCATCATCTGCATAATTATAATACCAAACCCGCAGGCTGTAAAGACTGCGGGTTCGCATCAGCCTTATTGGGTGTAAGCCCAGGCAGTTTTGTTGATCTGACGAACGATATATCTTTACTTGCGTCTGTCCTTCAACGCCTTCACTACCATCGACGAAAGAGCAAACAAGGCAATTACGTTAGGTATTACCATAAGGTTATTGAACATATCCGCAAGCTCCCACACAAGATCGTTTGACAAAAGCGAGCCTGCAAATATAAATACTATTGCAATCACGGAATACACTACCGTTGCTTTCTTTCCGAAAAGATAATTTACGTTTATCTTACCGAAGAAATTCCAACCGATAATAGTTGAAAACGCAAAGAACAGCAGACATATTGCAACGAAAGCGCTTCCGAGCTTATCACCGAATACGGTCGAAACGGCGTGCTGCATCATATTATTCTTTGAAAGAACATCGTCCTTACCGTCAGCCAGAGGTCCGCCTCCTGCATAAAGAGTGGATATAACAACGAGTGCCGTCATAGTAAGAACTACAAACGTGTCGATAAACACGCCTATCATAGCAACAACACCCTGATCGTGAGGCTTTTCGACCTTTGCCATTGCGTGTGCGTGAGGAGTTGACCCCATACCCGCTTCATTTGAGAACAATCCTCGCTTTGCACCTTGGCTTATCGCCGCCTTAAATGCCATTGCGACACTGCCGCCAACGATAGCCTGGGGCTGAAAAGCATATTTGAATATCATTCCGAATGCTTCGGGAACATTTTTAATATTTACTGCCAGAACGACTATACCAAGTATAATATAAAGCACCGCCATAATAGGAACGAGCTTTTCCGTTACGGAAGCTATTCTCTGAATTCCGCCGATAAATATGAATGCGGCAATTACCGCAACGGCTATACCGACTGTCCACGCGGGAATGCCGAACGCCGCACTGCAGTTTTCCGCTATTGAGTTTGACTGAACCATACAGCCCATAAAGCCGAGCGCCAAAATAAGTGCAACTGAGAAAAATCCTGCAAGGAATTTTCCGAACTTGCCCTTAAATGCCGTCTTGATATAGTAGACAGGGCCGCCCTGCACTGTGCCGTCGCTTGAAACGACACGTGTTTGCTGAGCTAAAACAGCCTCGGCATATATCGTTGCCATACCGAAAAATGCGATCACCCACATCCAGAATATAGCACCGGGGCCGCCTATGAGTATAGCACCGCACGCACCGACGATATTGCCTGTTCCGACCTGTGCCGCTATTGCAGTAGCCAGCGCCTGAAACGACGATATTCCGCCGCTTTGCTTTCCGCCTCTTAAGCTGAAATTACCAAAAACCTTTTTCATACCCTCGCCAAAGCAGCGCACCTGCACGAAGCGAGTCCGTATCGTGTAAAAAAGACCGATACCTACGAGTAAAACGATAAGTATGTAGTCAGACATATACGCATTAATCGTCTTAACTACATTTAAAACTGCGTCCATTTTAAACGCCTCCTTAATAAATAAAAAAATCCGCTGATATACAGCGGCAAAAAGAAAAATGCGGTCAAGAAAAAATCACTTCCGACTGCTCTGTCCTTTTGCCTGAGAGATTCGGCTGTCGCCTTGCACCTTCGGCACCCTTTCGGGATTCTCCAGAGCTCCTCCGCTTACGGTTTTTGACAAATTCCGAAAGCATCAACGGTTCCAATCGAGTATTATACACTATATTTCAAAATTTGACAATAGGCACTATTCATAAAAAAATCAACTCTTTTTTATGCATTAGCAACAATACCGTTTGCTCGTTTTTTAGAATAAAACTGTGGACAAAAGCGTTTTTATATGGTATACTCAAGGTGTTAATATTTTGTAACACGTTTCAAGGAGTAAGTATGATAGTAAAGCAGTACATAAAGGACTTTGAAAAGCTCGGCTTCGGACTGTTCGTTCATTTCGGCGTATACAGCGTTATAGGTAAAGGCGAGTGGGCTAAGGGAATATTTGCAATTCCCGATGAAGAATATGCAAAATACGCATCACAATTCATACCTGATGAGGATTGGGCAAAGGAGCTCGTTGCAAAAGCAAAAAAGGCAGGTGCTAAATACATAACGATAACCGCCCGCCATCACGACGGATTTTCACTGTACGATACGTGCGGTCTTAACACGTATGACACCGTACATTTCTGCTCCAGAGATCTTATCCGTGAATTCACAGACGCCTGCAAAGAGGGCGGCATCGTTCCGTTTTTCTATCACACTCTTCTCGATTGGCACCAGGCGTCATACGAAAACGATTTTGAAAGCTACCTTGAGTATCTCAGAAAAAGTGTACAGATACTTTGCACAAAGTACGGCAAGATCGGCGGAATATGGTTTGACGGTATGTGGCACAAGCCAACGCACGATTGGCAGGAGGATGCCCTTTACGGTATGATACGCAAATATCAGCCCGACGCTATGATAATAAATAATACGGGACTTTCCGCAAGAGGAGCTTTGGGGCATATCGAGCTTGACAGCGTTACGTTTGAACGCGGCAGACCGCAAAAGATCAACACGGATGATGCTCCTAAATACATAGCAAGTGAAATGTGCCAAACGCTTGCAAGCCATTGGGGATACGCTGAGTATGATCTTTCGTACAAATCTCCCGCTGAGATCATAACAGATCTGACAGTATGCAGAAAGTGCGGAAGCAATTTTTTGCTGAACGTCGGTCCTATGGGTAACGGAAAGCTCAGCTGCATTGACAGTGCGATACTTGACATTGTAGCAAAATGGACGCAGGTAAACGGACAGATAATTTCCGCATCACCGCTTGATGCAGGTGTAGAAAGCAGCAGCGACGATTTTATGCTGCAGGGTGATGGCTGCTATTATCTTATTTGCAACGGCTTGCCCATGGTAGCCGATCCAAACGTAGTTTTAGCAAGTCAGAGCACTGATTACGATGTGAAGTTCACAACTGACAAAAAAATAAAGAAAATATTCTGGCTTGACAACAATGAAGAGCTTGTCTTCACGCAGGAAAACGGCAAGGTAACACTTCGCAAAACACCGTTCGGCTACGGAAGCAGTCTTGTTGTAAGAGTGGCAAAAATACTTTTCTGAATCAAAAAGTAAAGGTA
>JAFYMA010000221.1 GCA_017556845.1 Clostridia bacterium
AGGGCCTAATACCTCAAGCTCGTTTGCGCGAAGCTCAACCATACCCGTCTGAAGCTTGTCGTTTACAGTATCCTCGTCTCTTTTCGTAACAGTTCCCTTCACCATTACAACGGTCTCCTTCGGAATACCGTTTATAAGGCTTTCATCCGAAAGGACTACCTGTGTTATACCGTAATGGTCACGCAGGTCAACGAAGATAACTCCGCCGTGGTCACGGATAGTATCTACCCATCCTGTGAGCACTGCGCTCTTGCCGATATCATCGACTCTCAATTCATTACAAGTGTGCGTTCTTAACATTAAATGCTCCTCCTGAAAGGTTTATTATACTTATTTTCGGACTTGGAGAAATAAAAAATGCCCCTCATCCCAAATGGGACGAAAGACATAACTTCCGCGGTACCACCCAAATTGACTGTTTTACAGCCCTCTTAAAAATATGTGCGGTTCTACTGACAGATATCTGCGTTCTTCCGCAGGCTACAAAGTGTTTTTCATCAAGCGCCGTTTACCGTCTTGCACCCACCGACAGCTCTCTGAAAACGGACTGCAGGATTACTCCCTTTATCATCGCCTTTTTATTCAAGATAAATATATCACAATTTTTCCCCGTTGTCAATAGATAATTGTAACTTTTTTATATGTTTCTTAATGCGATACCTTTCTCGAAAATGACCTTAAAATCCTGCCCGATCTTCTTGATATAACGGCGGTGCTTTACGATCAAAGCACCGCCGTTTCCTTGCAAAATATGTAATTGTCAGCTTGCCGTTATCGTCACCGGCTGAGAATATACGTACGCAACGGTACCGTTATTCAGCTTGAATGATTGTCTGAACAGTACGGTCGTTACTCCGTCTTCGTATGCGTGTACGCTGCTGCCGTCAAAATAAATATTTCCGTCTCCTGACAGTATTATCATTTCTGCATCCCTGGCGTACGTTCTTGCGCCTGCATACGTTTCCTTGTATACGTTTACGTTCACTCTTCTGCCCGTTTCGACCGTATATTCGGAGTTGCTCGTCGTAAGGAATCTGATATAATTCTGTGAAAAATCCGCATAGTTCGTCGTTATACCGTTTGCACCCATGAGAAAATATTTATCAAACGTCGCAGAATCGTTAAGAGTCCACGGCCAGAGAGTTATGCCTCTGTATGCACATTCGGCGACGAATTCAGGGGTAAACGAGCTTGCTTGTCCGGGATTGAACGTACAGTTAAATCTCGACGTGTATTCCATAACCTTCGGAATGTCGACCATTGAAGTCAAAAATCCGTTTGATATGCCGGGCATTTGCTTATGGAACTCATCCATTATGGACATATGGAACGTTATGATACAGCACTGATCGAGAATATCGTACTTTTCGATAAGCGCCTTTATTTTGGACACTATCGCAAGCTGGGTGGATTTGACCTCGATAAAGAGGTTTATATCCTTACCCTTTATCGCTTGGAAATACTCTTCAAGCGTAGGGATCTTTTCGGAATATCCGGGATAATAATCCACGACGTATTTCTGAAGCTGTGCGTATGACAACGCTTCGATGTTACCGGAGCCGTTTGTCGTACGGTCGATCGTGCCGTCGTGCATTACGACGACTACGCCGTCACTCGTAAGGTATACGTCATTTTCAACGATATTTGCACCGTACTGTCCTGCAAGCAGCGTACCTGTTATCGTATTTTCGGGAGCCTTACTCGGAATACCTCTGTGACCTATGATGTTTACAGGTCTTACGATCGAATTTTTAAGGAATACGTCGGTATTTCCAAGACATTCTTTAAGACGCTCCGGCTCGGTCGTTACAATACCCTGAGCACCTGCGGTTATAAGATTGTAAAGCTCTGTTTCTGTGTTGCTGTCTGCCATATACCAGACCGTTGTGGCAAGTCCCGACAGATAAGCGGAGTTTGCCTGTGTTGCACGGTATGCAGGAAGCAGACATATACGGCTGGACGCCTTATTACAGTTTTCACGAAGCGTAGCTAAATCAAGCTTGCTCTTCGTAGCATCAAGTATGCCTCTTACGTCTGTGCATATCGAGCGTACAGACGACAGCTGTGCAACGCTTGTCGAAACAACGAACGAATCCTTCAATCTTCTTGTATTAATGAAATTACCTATTGCGGTAGCTTCGGCTGACGAATCAATTCTGAACGCAGGTATCGTTTTGTCACCGAGCGCATTAAGTGCATCTATTACCGTGCATATCTTAGTTCCGTTGGAGTCAACGACCTGAAGGCTGCTGTTGATGCTCAGAATAGCAACAGCAGAAGAAGAATCTATTGCTTTTGCAAGATCATTCGCCGTTTTAACCTCGGTAACAACGGTAGAAGCAAGGATAATATTTGAGCTTACGGGATCAACGTCCGCGATCATCGTATCAGTCTTACTTACAAAGCCCGTACCGCTGAAATCAACAGTCACCTTTATATCGTCGTATGCCGTTGTGGAGCCGCAGTTCTGCAAGCCTACTCTTCCTATCGGCTGAGTAAGATCCATGGTGCTTATAACGGACGTACCGTTGATATAGCCGGTCGCTGAGGTTCCAACCGCATTTATACGGAACTTA
>JAFYMA010000222.1 GCA_017556845.1 Clostridia bacterium
TTACACTTTACACAATGATCGAGCCGAACAGCAATCTCTATAATGATATTTACACGAAGTATGAAAAGACAGTAGAGCCTACGTACGTTGACGTAAGAACCGATAAGAAGATAGAGGCTGAGGTAGGCGAAAACGGCGTTATCATATTCGAAGGTCTCGGCGAAGGCACATATACCGTAACGGAAACGGTTACTCCCGCAGGCTACAACACCATCAAGGCGTTCGACGTTGTTGTTTCCTGGGAAGCTCCCGAAGCAGGCTCCGACGATTGCAAATGGACTGTAAGTGCGTTTGACGATGGCAAGCCCCTTTCTATCAACGAAGAAGGCGTATTTGAGCTTACGGTAGTTAACCACTCCGGTATCAAGCTTCCCGATACGGGCGGTATCGGTACGACGATATTCTATATTGTCGGCGGTGTTCTCGTGGCATGCGCTGTTGTGCTTCTCGTTACAAGAAGACGTATGAATAAGTATAACTGATGTAACTTATGTTTGACCGTTGTTGCCGTCTTTAAAAGACGGTAACAGCGGTAAGGAGAACCCTTCATGAAGAAAAATATAAACAAATTAACAACATTTATTTTGATACTTATCTTTCTTGCAGGGCTGTCCTTACTGCTGTACCCAACAGTCAGCGACTATTGGAATTCATATACCCAGTCCAAAACCATCGCAAGCTACGTTCAGAATATTACGAATATTGACAGTGAAAAATATGACAGCATCATAAAAAGCGCACAGCAGTATAACGCATCGCTGAAGAACAGGAGAAACAGTTATCTTTTGAGTGAGCAGCAGCAAAAGGAGTATACTGAGCTGCTCGATATAACGGGCGACGGTGTTATGGGCTACGTTGATATTCCGAGTATTGATGTAACCTTGCCTATATATCACGGAACGTCGGAAAAGGTCTTGCAGACGACGGTAGGACACCTTGAATGGACGTCGCTTCCGGTAGGCGGCGAGGATACGCACTGCGTTATATCAGGCCACAGAGGATTGCCGAGTGCAAAGCTGTTTACAGACCTTGATAAGCTTTCTGAGGGAGATGTATTTATGCTCCGCGTGCTTGACGAGGTATTGACGTATCAGGTCGATCAGATACGGATAGTTGAGCCTATGGATACAAAGGATCTTAAGCTCGTTCCGGGCGATGATCTGTGTACGCTGTTCACCTGTACGCCGTACGGCGTAAATTCGCACCGATTGCTTGTAAGAGGTCACAGAATAGAGAATATAGAGCAGTCGCAGTCGGCGCGCGTGGTATCTGATGCTATCCGCATTGATCCGGTCATAGTGGCTCCCGTGGTATCTATTCCGATACTGCTCGTTCTGCTGGTCGTATTGTTGCTTCCGAAGAAAAGCAGTGATTCGGATATCGTAAAGAAAATTAAAGAAGGAAAGGAAGATGCAACCGATGATAAATAAGAAAACGCTGTGTGCAGCCGTTATTGCGGTTTTGCTCATTATACCGTGTATGACTGTTTTTACATCGGCATCAGCCGTTGACACACAACGTCAGGTAAGCCTTGCCATAAAGGACGTACCGCTTGCCGATATAACGTTTTCAGCATATCTCGTAGCGCAGATGGACGGAGAGGGAAGCCTTACTGTAAGCGATGCATTTGCTGATTCCGCAATAGAATTGAATGAAGATACCGATATAGCACAGCTTTCGGGATCTCTTGTAAAATACGTTCTTAAAAATAAGATTACTGCAGATGCAACCGCCGTCAGTGACAAGCTCGGGGCAGCGTCGTTCAAGCGTTCAGATCTTAAGCAGGGACTGTATCTTATTACGGCGCAAAGAGTTGTGAAGGACGGGAAAACGTACTGCGTATCTCCGTTTATGGCATCACTGCCGTATATTTATGAAAATACCGTACATTATGATGTTATTGCGGATGCCAAGTTTGACCTTTTGCCGTCTATTGATCTGTATACGGTATATAAGGTGTGGAGCGATGTCGGAGTTGAGGACAAGCGTCCGCAGAGCATTGATATATCCTTGTATTGCGACGGCGAGGTCTACGAGCAGATAACGCTTCCTCATAACGGAGCGTGGAAGTACGAATGGAAGGATCTGCCCTCCGATCACGTATGGTGGGTAGAGGAAAATGACGTTGTTGATTACAGCTTTTCAGTAACCGAAAAAGGCTCGTCGTTCACAGTTATAAATACGTATACAGGCTCATATCCGCCTCCGCAGGAGGATATTCCGTCAACAGGTCAGCTTTGGTGGCCCGTTCCCATATTGCTTTGTGCAGGTCTTGTGTTGATAGTGTGCGGACTTATAAGACGTAAAAGCTCGGTATGAAAAAAGGAACCGTACTCATAGCACTTGGAATTGCGGTCATTCTCTCAGCTCTCGGACTTACGGTTTATAATTTATATACTGCTGACAGAGCGTATAAAGATGCATCGGATGCCTTTAATAAATTGCAGGATATAATTCCCGCTAACGATCAGATCGTTTTGCCTATCGTCAAGGACGAAGGCGAACCTAACGAGGATAAAAACGAAGATGAGATCGACAACACTCCGTCAACTGAAGCATCGGACGGTGATCTGAACGGTGAGCAAACGCAGGCGTTACCGGACTATTTTCTCAATCCGAACGTTGATATGCCGTCATACAGAATTGACGGATTCAAGTATATAGGAACGCTTGAAATACCGGATATTTCAGTTCAGCTTCCGATAATATCGAGAATGTCTTACTCAAGACTGAGAAAAGCACCCTGCCGATACAGCGGTTCAGCTTATACGGACGATATGATTATAGGTGCGCATTGCTATGAGAATTTCTTTGCACAGTTAAAAAACGTACCCCGAGGCGGTCAGGTAAAGGTGACGGACATTGACGGAAACGTGTTCGTTTATCAGGTCATTGCGAAAGAGAGCGTCATGAAAAGTGACGTTGAGGGACTTAAAAGCGGCCAATGGGATCTGTCGCTGTTCACGTGTCCGTCAGTCGTCAATACGGATACGAGAATAGTTCTTCGTTGCGAGCGTATATATCCGCTTATAAAAAATCAATAAAAAGGAAGCATTTCAAAATTGATATGCTTCCTTTTAAGTTTACCGTCGTTTGATTTTTCCATGTTAAAATCGTGTATCGGTATTTACTTTTTTACATTGATCTGGTATAATGTAAACCGATCAATGCGTATAAAAGGGGTAAAATGTATGAATATCGGTCTTGTGCTTGAGGGCGGCGGAGTCAGAGGAATATATACCGCAGGCGTGCTCGACGTGTTTATGGAGCACGGCATAGTCTTTGACGGTGTTATAGGCGTTTCGGCGGGAGCGATACACGGCTGCTCTTATTTGTCAAACCAAAAGGGACGCAGCATCAGATATTATAAGAAATACTGCTCAGATCCACGCTTTATAAGTGTGAAAAGCCTTATAAAAACAGGTGATATCGTCGGTGCTGATTTCTGCTACCGTGAGCTTCCCGAGCAGCTTGACCTTTATGATTACGAAGCCTTTGACCGTTGTAAAACGCCGTTTTACGCAACGTGCAGTAATATCGAAACGGGGAAGGCGGAATACGTGCGTATCACCGATATGAAAAGGGATATTGATTATATAAGAGCGTCAGCATCGCTTCCGTACGTTTCACGAATCGTTGAAATAAACGGAAAAAAGTATCTTGACGGAGGATGTACTGACAGTATACCGATAAAGGCGTTCAGACAGATGGGGTACGAAAGAAACGTCGTTATTCTGACGCGTAACGCATCGTACCGAAAAAAGATGTGCAACAGATTTGCCCCAAATCTCGTTTACGGAAAATATCCTAAATTCGCAAACGCAATGCTTACAAGACACACAGTATACAATCAGACTACCGAATATATAGAAAAACTGAAAAAGAAAAAAGAGGTATTTGTTATCCGTCCGAAAGAGCCGCTGAATATAGGACGGCTTGAAAGATCGGCTGAAAATATACAAAGGGTGTACGAGATAGGAGTAAACGACGGAAAAGCATGCATAAAAGAGCTTTTGACGTGGCTTGAAGATAACGGATAACAAATAAAAAAAAGCCGACTGTTTCTCTGTTGTTCTTAACGGAGAGCTTGCGGACACAAATCGGCAGAGAACTGATATAATCCCCTTAGAGTAGACACTTGAAAAAACAAAAA
>JAFYMA010000223.1 GCA_017556845.1 Clostridia bacterium
CTATAACCGTAACGTCGTAGTTTTCCGAAACGAGCTTGCGCGTCAGCACTGCACCGACCTTGCCTGAGCCTGCGATTATCGTTTTCACAAATATTTCTCCTTAATATTCCGCTTTAAGCGAACGCTTACAGCTCCTTTTCTATCTTTTCCACAAGTCCTGCTATTGCGCCCTCCGTGCAGGGACATACGACGTAATTGCACATATCTATTATCTTTTGCAGACCCGATGACGGACACGCTGAAACATCTGCGCTTGCAAGCATATTTTCATCGTTTTCGTAGTCGCCGATGCAGTACGTTTTCAAATTGCCCATAAGGGATTTGAGCTTTTTGACCTGCGCTCCCTTCGTTGCGCCTGGGGCTAAAAGCTCCAGCATAGTGCGGCACGAATACGATTTTTCAAATTTGCCCGGCATTTTTTCATTTATAAATGCGTTAGCTCCCTCAAGGTCTGCGGCGCTTTCGCCTGCAAGAACTATCTTGTTCCAGCCGTCCGTTGACATTTCCTCAAGGGGTGTTATGACTACGTTGTCAAAGTAGTTCTTAAGCTCTCTGTATACATCCTCGTTGCCCGTTGCGGCAAGGTATCCCGAACGGCAGTTTATGCGTATTCCGACAGAGGGATATTTTGCGTGCAGCTCCTTCAAAAACGGCATTACCGCAGGGCCGTCGAGGCATATTTCGTTCATTCTTTTTCCCGTGGGAACATCGTAAAGATAGCTTCCGTTGCACAGTATGCACGGAGCGTTTACGAGCTTATCGTAGCCCGGCACGATAGTACCTATATTGTATGCGACTCTTCCCGATGCAAAGGTAAAAAGTCCTCCCTCGGACTTGAAATATTCTATTGCCTCGTTGTTTCTTTTTATGCCCTCCGGCGAGCCGGTATACGTTCCGTCTATATCT
The DNA here is from genome assembly GCA_017556845.1 of Clostridia bacterium. Classification (GTDB taxonomy): domain Bacteria; phylum Bacillota; class Clostridia; order Oscillospirales; family CAG-272; genus RGIG7213. The sequence continues at coordinate 907 of JAFYMA010000223.1, forward strand.
GAGATGATTATCTTTCCTGAAAATTTCATTTTAATATCCTTTCTTTGATGCTTTTCAGCCCTTCATATCCGTTTGTATATATGCATCGAATATCGCACAGGCGATGTCCGAGCGGGTTCTTGTAAGCGGCAGGCGCAATTCGTCCTTGCAGCAGCCGAGATTTGCCATAAGCGATTTTATTCCCGCAGGGTTTGTATCAAGGCAAAGTGCTTTTAAAAGCGGATACATTTTTTTGAACGAATCTTCCGACCGTTTATATTCTCCGCTTGCATAGTCCTTGTATATCTGCCAGAACGCCCTCGGCAGAGCGTTTGATACGACGCTTACACAGCCGCGTGCGCCGAGTGAAAGAAACGCAGGCAAAAGACTGTCGTTTCCGCAGTATATATCATATTCCGAAAGCTGTGTGAGCTTGTCACAGATCTCGGTTATATCCGTGCAGGCTTCCTTTAACGCAGTTATATTTTCGTGTGCGAACAGCACCCGTGATGTTTCCGTGCTTATGCCGACGCCCGTTCTTGACGGCACGTTGTACATCATAACGGGAACGTCTATTCCCTCGGCAACGGACAGATAATGGTATATCAGCCCCTTTTGCGACGGTTTGTTGTAATACGGCGTTACGGCAAGTATGCCGTTTACACCCTGCCTTTGAGCGTCTTTTGCGCTTTCAAGAGAGGCTTTCGTATCCGACGTGCCGCAGCCTGCTATTATAAACGCCTTACCGTCTGCACATTCGAGCGCGGTATCTATCAGCCGTTCGCGTTCCGTTTTTGATACCGTGGGCGCTTCGCCCGTCGTGCCGAGAACGACGATGCCGCCGATTCCTGCGTCTATCTGGCGCAGTATCAATGATCTGAATGCGGGAATATCAGGCTGCCCGTCTGAAAAAGGGGTTATCACTGCGGTGATGATACCCTCCGGAAACCGTTTTTTATCTGAATTGTCCATTTTGTACCCCGTAATAAATAAGTGTTGAAATCTTCACATTACGATATTATAATGTAAGGTGACTTCAATGTATATCTTATGCACGCGATACGTTTATTGACTGTTTGAGTTTATCATATATTCGGCAAAATGTCAACTGAATTGAGGATTTTTTATTATGTGTATTGATACGGGCTTATCCACGAGGGATTTTTATTACGAGCTTCCGCAGGAGCTTATTGCCCAATCTCCCGCTGAAAAAAGAGATATGTCACGTCTTATGAGAGTGGACAGAAGGACGGGGCAGATAACGCACGGCGTTTTCAAGGACGTTATAGACAGTCTTAACGAAGGCGACGTCCTCGTTATCAACGATTCAAAAGTAATTCCTGCAAGAGTTATGGGGTACAAAAAGCGCACGATGGTGAGCCCTGACGAGCCTGCAAGGGTGGAAACGCTTTTGCTGAGGGCGAAGGAGCAGGATCTGTGGGAGTGTATAGTTCATCCCGGCAAAAGACTGAAGCAGGGGGCGGAAATTGAATATTCCGGACTGCTTTTCGGTAAGATAGAGCAGGTGAAGGACGACGGAAACAGACTTATACGGTTTACGTACGATAAGGAAAAATACGACAGCATATTTGCCGTTCTTGACGAGGTAGGCTCAATGCCGACACCGCCGTATATAACGAAAAAGCTTGAGGATAAAAGCAGATATCAGACGGTGTATGCAAACAAAAACGGCTCAGCCGCCGCACCTACGGCAGGGCTTCATTTTACGCCCGAGCTTCTTGATTCGATAAGAAAAAAGGGCGTTAAGATCGCACCCGTTATGCTTCACGTCGGGCTCGGCACGTTCCGTCCCGTAAAGGTCGATAACGTCAAGGATCACAAGATGCATTCCGAATATTTTGAAATATCGCAGGAAAGTGCCGATATTATCAATGAAGCAAGGAAAAACGGCGGCAGGATAATATCCGTCGGCACGACGTCAACGCGCGTGCTTGAAAGCGCATCCGATGAAAACGGAGTTCTTCACGCAATGTGCTCCGATACTGATATATTCATTTATCCCGGGTATAAGTTCAAGGCGGTGGACGGACTCATAACGAATTTCCATTTGCCCGAAAGCACGCTTCTTATGCTCGTTTCGGCGTTTTCATCGCGGCAGATAATGCTGAATGCGTACAGCGTGGCAGTGCAGGAAAAATACAGATTTTTCTCATTCGGCGATGCGATGTTTATATGTTGAAAACAAAACATAATATGCACATAAATAATTATTTCCCACACAAAAATAAACATAATATGTTGACAAATTGGATATAATATGATACACTGTTATTGAAAGGAGTTGATATTATGTCTAAGGTATCTACGAATATTAGTATCGATGCTGAAACCAAAGCCAAGGCGCAGGTAATGCTTGCTGAACTTGGAATGGATCTTTCTACTGCTGTGAACATTTTTCTTCGTCAAATGCTTTATGAAGGTAGAATTCCGTTTTCTATCGCCAGAGAAGTGCCGAACAAGATAACTCTTGACGCTATGAAAGAAGCGCAGGAAATGTTCCGTTGTCCCGAAAAGTACAAGAAGTATGACAACGTAGATAGTATGATGGAGGACATTTTAGGTGAGGTATAAGATCGTCCCTTCCAATCAATTCAAAAAGGATCTGAAATTAGCGCAAAAACGCGGATATGATCTTGATAAAATAAAAAAGGTTATTTCTGCTCTTGCGAACGGTGAAACACTTGAAGCAAAATATCGTGACCACTTACTTACCGGTGATTACGGTGGTTATCGAGAATGTCATATTCAACCGGATTGGTTGCTCGTATATCAAATAGACGGAGATCAATTGATATTGTTTTTGGCCAGAACAGGTACGCATAGCGACTTATTTTGAGGTTTACCGATTGGTTTGTGAAATCTTACCAATCGGTAAAATCTTTCATAGCGTACATATTGCAGATGCGATGTTTATTTTATGAGGTAATAGGTAATAGGTAAAAGACGTGGGCTGTGGATGGTTGCCGTTTTGACAAGCGACGGGGCATACGGACCGTCCTTTTTTGTTGCGGTGTTATAAAAATGTTAAAACGAACACCGTTTTTCAACAATTTCACAATTTGTTTCACTCATTCATTAATAAAACTTTACATAACGGTATTGACAAACGGGACGAAATGCATTATTATAATAATGAATGAAAAAATTTCGACACATAAAATTGTGTTCTGATAAACAGGAGGAACAGTTATGGCAACACCCGTACAAATGCCCAACGTGGGTATTTCGGTTGAAAGCTGCATTTTGACCGAATGGCACAAGAAAAAGGGCGACACCGTAAATGAAGGCGACGTTCTTTTTACCTACGAAACGGACAAGACCACAACAGACGAGAAGGCTACCGCAACAGGTACTCTTATCGAGGTATTCTTTGAGGAGGGCGACGAGATCCCCGTTATGACGAACATAGCGGTTATCGGTAACCCCGGCGAGTCCACTGCAGAATTTGCTCCGGCAGGCGCTGAGGAGGAAGCTCCCGCAGCAGCAGCTGAGGCAGCTCCCGCAGCAGCAGCTCCCGCAGCGGTTGCAGCAGCTCCCGCCGCTGTCGCTCAGGCTCCCGAAGGCTTCGTTAAGGCTTCCCCCAGAGCAAAGGCGTTTGCAAAGAAATCAGGCGTTGATTACAGATACGCAACACCCACGGGCGCAGAAGGCAGAATTACCGAAGCTGACGTTCGTGCGATGATCGCAAACGGTCCTACACCTACGTATGCCGCTGCAGGCGCATTCGACGGCGCAGCAGGCACAGGCATCGGCGGCAAGTTCTCCGTAAACGATATAGGCGCAGCTCCCGCAGTTGAAGCACCCGCAGCAGCAGTTGAAGCAGCACCCGCTTACACAGACGAAAAGATGTCAGGCATCCGCCGCGCTATTGCAAAGAATATGATGAATTCTTTGGCTACGACGGCTCAGCTTACAAACACATCTTCCTTCGATGCAGGCGAGATCATGGCATTCCGCAAGAAGCTCAAGGCAGGCGCAGAGGCTCTCGGTCTTCCCAACATCACACTCAACGACATCATCATTTACGCAGTATCGAGAGTTCTTGCAAAGCCCGAGCATTCGCTTCTGAACGCTCATCTGCTTGAAGGCGATATACTCCGTAAATTCAACGGCGTTCACATCGGTATCGCAGTTGACACCGAAAGAGGACTTATGGTTCCCACGATCATGAACGCTGACAAGAAATCTCTTGCAGAGATCTCCAAGGAAGCTAAGGAGCTTGCAAAGGCTGCTCAGTCCGGCTCTATCGCTCCCGATAAGCTCAAGGGCGCATCCTTTACGATATCCAACCTCGGTTCGTTCGGTATCGAAAGCTTCACACCCGTTATCAATCCCCCTCAGACAGGTATTCTCGGCGTAAACACCATTATGACGAGAGTAAAGGAAGTAAACGGCGAGCTCAAGGCTTACAACGCTATGGCTCTGTCCCTTACTTACGATCACAGAGCAGTTGACGGCGCTCCTGCATCCAAGTTCCTTAAGGACCTTTGCACATCGCTTGAAAACTTCTCCATCCTTCTTTCCAAATAAGAGGTGGCTGATATGGAAATGTTTGATCTTATCATCGTAGGCGGCGGCCCTGCCGGCTACAATGCCGCATTGAAGGCAGGTCACGCAGGTCTTAAGACCGTTCTTATCGAAAAGCGTGCTCTCGGCGGCGTTTGCCTTAACGAAGGCTGCGTTCCTTCAAAGGCTCTTCTGTACTCCGCTAAGGTGTACGACTACACAAAGCACGCAGACGCTTACGGCGTTACAGTAACAGGCTCGTCCATTGACCAGAAGAAAGTTATCGCACGCAAGAACAAGGTCGTAAAGACTCTCGTTGGCGGTATCGGTATGCAGGAAAAGGGCGCAGGCGTTACGGTAGTATACGCTGAGGCTATGATACAGGGTAAGGATTCCGAGGGCTTCAAGGTTGCCGCAGGCGACAAGATATACTGCGGTAAGCAGATGCTTCTCGCAACAGGCTCTATGCCCGTTATCCCCCCGATCCCCGGCTTGAGAGAAGGCGTTGAAAGCGGCTTCGTTATGACTAACCGTGAGGTTCTTGACCTTGAAGAGATACCCGCACAGCTCGTTGTTATCGGCGGCGGCGTTATCGGTCTTGAAATGGCTTCCTACTACAATTCCGTAGGCTCAAACGTAACGGTTATCGAAATGCTCGATCATATCGGCGGTCCTACCGATGCTGATATTGCAAAGATACTTCTCAACAACTACAAGAAGAAGGGCATCAACTTCTGTCTGAAGTGCAAGGTTACGGCAGTAACCGCTGACGGCGTAAGCTACGAGGACGAAAACGGCAAGCCCGTTACTGTTAAGGCTGACAAGGTGCTTTGCTCCATCGGCCGCCGTGCAGTAACGACAGGCTACGGCCTTGAAAACCTCAACGTATACATGGAGCGCGGTGCAGTAAAGACTGACGAATACATGAAGACGAGCATTGCAGGTCTTTATGCCGCAGGCGATATAAACGGCGTTTCTATGCTTGCTCATACTGCTTACCGCGAGGGTGAGGTTGCTATCAACAACATTCTCGGCAAGAAGGACAGAATGAGATACAACGCTATTCCTTCCGTTATCTACACAAACCCCGAGGTTGGTGCAATAGGCGAAACAGAGGCTTCTGCAAAGGCTAAGGGCTACGACGTAGAGGTAGTTAAGCTCACGATGAACTTCAGCGGCAGATACGTTGCTGAAAACGAAGGCGGCGACGGTATCGTAAAGGTTATCGTTGATAAGAAATACAACCGCATTCTCGGCGTTCACATGATAGCTAACTATGCGTCTGAAATAATCTACGGCGCCGCTATGATGGTTGAAACGGAAATGACGGTTGACAACCTCAAGGAGATCGTATTCCCTCATCCCACGGTATGTGAGGTAATAAGAGAGGCTCTGTTCGAGGTAAAATAATTCCGCTTACAAAATAAAGTAAAATAAATTAATTTAAAATAGGAGATAAAACTATGCCTAAGTCAATGTTTGTAGACCCTAAAGAGAGCTTTAAAAAGCGCACAGTCACATTTGATGACATTCCCGTATGCGAATACGACAAGACGGTTGCCGATGAAAAGGACAACTACTCCAAGGAAGACTTTATCGGTATGTATGCTGATATGGTTGCTATCAGAGAATTTGAAGAAATGCTTATGGATATCAAGAAAAAGGGTATCTATAACGGCAAGGAATTCACATATCCCGGCCCTTCACACTTGGGTCTGGGTGAAGAAGCAACTGCTGTAGGTCAGGCTTACAACCTCGGTGTTAACGACTTCATATTCGGTACACACCGTTCTCACCACGAGGTTATCGCTAAGGCGATGTCCGCTATCAAGAAGCTTTCCGATGAAGAGCTTACAAAGATAATGGAAACATACAACGGCGGCGCTCAGTACGAAGTTGTTAAGAAGTATTCAACAGCTACCAACGTAAAGGATCTTGCAAAGGATTACTTTATGTACGGTCTTATGTGCGAGCTTTTCGCTAAGGACATGGGCTTCTCCCGCGGTCTCGGCGGCTCAATGCACGCATTCTTCCTGCCCTTCGGTATATTCCCCAACAACGCTATCGTTGGCGGTGCAGGCCCTATCGCAACGGGTGTTGCTCTGTTCAAAAAGTGCAATAAGAAGGACGGTATCGTAGTTGCTAACGCAGGCGACGGCGCAGCAGGACGCGGTCCTGTATTCGAGGCTATGAACTTTGCCGCTATGGACCAGTTCAATGAGCTTGGGGAGGACGGCTACAAGGGCGGTCTGCCGATAATCTTCAACTTCAACAACAACCACTACGGTATGGGCGGTCAGACAAGAGGCGAAACGATGGCTTACGGTGACCTCGTAAGACTCGGCTGCATCGCACAGAACCAGATGAACGCTGAAAGAGTAAACGGCTGGAATCCTCTTGCAGTTATCGACGCTTACAAGCGCAAGATGGCTCTTATCAAGGAAGGCAAGGGTCCTGTTCTTCTCGACCTCGTTACCTACCGTCTCGGCGGTCACTCCACATCCGACGTTATGTCATACAGAACTCCCGAAGAGGAAGCTGAATGGCAGAAGCTCGATCCCCTTACAATATTCCCGCAGCAGATCGTTGATGCAGGCGTAGCAACGGCTGAAGAGCTTGAGGCTGTAAAGGCTGCTGTCGTTGACAGAAACCACAGAATGTTCATGCTCGCATCCGATCTTGAAATAGCTCCTTACACAGACTACGAAAAGAACCCCGAATTCCTTGAAAACCTTATGTTCTCCAACGAAAAGGTTGCAAAGATGGAGGATCGCCCCGTAGAAGTTTCTCAGCCTATGGAAGAGAACGAGAACGTAAAGAAGCTCGCTACAAAGATCCGTTACGCTTACGATGCAAAGGGCAAGGAAGTTTCCAAGATGAAGATGTACAACATCCGTGACGGTATCTTCGAAGCTATCATCGCTAAGTTCTATGAGGATCCCACGCTCATCGCATACGGTGAAGACGTTCGTTTCTGGAACGGCGCATTCGCAGTATACAGAGGTCTTACAGAGGCTCTTCCTTACCACAGACTGTTCAACTCGCCTATTTCTGAGTCCGCTATCTGCGGTACGGCTTGCGGCTACGGTATGGCAGGCGGTAGAGTTATCGTTGAGCTTATGTACTGTGACTTTATCGGTTGCGCAGGCGACGAAATATTCAACCAGATGGCTAAGTGGCAGTCAATGTCCGCAGGCGGCTTGAAGATGCCCGTTGTTCTCCGTGTTTCCGTTGGTTCTAAGTACGGTGCACAGCACAGCCAGGACTGGACAGCTCTTTGCGCTCACATCCCCGGCTTGAAGGTAGTATTCCCTGTAACTCCTTACGATGCTAAGGGTCTTATGACAACTGCCCTCAACGGCACAGACCCCGTTGTATTCTTCGAGAGCCAGAGAATTTACGATATGGGTGAAAGATTTGTTAAGGAAGGCGTTCCCACAGGCACATACGAGGTTCCCTTCGGTGAGCCCGCTGTAAGACGTGAAGGTAAAGACCTTACTATCCTTACTATCGGTGCAACACTTTACAGAGTTCTCGATGCAGCTAAGATCCTCGAAGAAAAATACGGTATCACAGCTGAGGTTATCGACGCTCGTTCCGTTGTTCCCTTCAACTACGAGCCCGTTGTTGAATCCGTTAAGAAGACAGGTAAGATCCTGCTTGCTTCCGATGCTTGCACAAGAGGTAACATCCTTAACGATATGGCTCAGAACATCACACAGCTCGCATTCGATTACCTCGATGCTCCCCCTGTTGTTGTTGGTGCTAAGAACTGGATCACACCCGCATTCGAGTATGATAAGGAATTCTTCCCGCAGCCTTCTTGGTTCATCGATGCTATCAACGAAAAGCTTCTTCCCATTCCCGGCTACGTTGCAGGCGAAAACTTCACAAGCGAAGAGCTTATCAGAAAGAGCAAGAAGGGTGTTTAATATAACCCTTTCAAAAACAGCGTAAATAAGGGGGCGGATCCCGCCCCCAAATAATATAAATTAAGGAGAAAAACAATGAAAATCTTTATTGATACAGCCAATATCAACGAGATCAAGACAGCTTACGATCTCGGTATCGTTGAAGGCGTAACAACTAACCCTTCCATCATCGCAAAGGAAGGCAAGAAGTTTGAGGATGCTATAAAGGAAATCGACAATATCGTTTCCGCTGACACACTTATCTTCGGTGAGGTTATTTCCCTCGACGCTGACGGTATGTGCAAGGAAGCTGCAGAAATCAAGAAGATCAGAGAAAATATGATCATCAAGATCCCTATGTGCGCAGAAGGCCTTAAGGCTGTTTCCCGTCTTTCCAAGGAAGGCTACAGAACGTGCGTAACTCTCTGCTTCTCCGCAGGTCAGGCGCTTCTCGCTTCCAACGCAGGCGCAACATACGTTGCTCCCTTCCTCGGCAGAGTTGACGATATAGGCTGGAACGGTCTTGACCTCGTTACAGAGATCGCTGACATGTTCGCTATCCAGAACAGCACAACACAGATCGTTGCTGCATCAACCCGTCACCCCGTACACGTTATCGAGCTTGCTAAGGCAGGTGCAGACGTTGCAACAGTTCCTTTCAAGGTTATCATGCAGATGGTTGACCACCCCCTCACAAAGAGCGGCCTTGAAAAGTTCATGAAGGACTGGGCTACAATTCCCCAGTAATCAATAATTGAATATTGCAAAGATCGGCAGAGTATTTCTGCCGATCTTTTGTTTTTTTTTGCACAGATCCGCTTTGAATAGGGCTAAATAGATATTTTGTCATAAAATAACAAAATCTCTTGACAAAAGAGATAATATATGATACAATGAAGTTGGATAAAAATGTTAGTAAAAGATAAAAAAAGATTTTTTAAAGAAATGAGGATATGTGCCTTATATCAAGTGATGAATGAGTGCACGGGGAGCTTGTAAGATCAGGGACTATGAAGAAAAACGCCTGCCCTCCGACACCCACGGGCAGAGAGTCGTAACACCGCAAACGGTGTTAATGATAAAACGTTTAAAGGAGAAGGACTTATGAAAAAAATTGTATCATTATTAATGTGCTGTGTTTTTGCAATATCTGCTTTCGCCGTATTTCCGCAGGCAGACGAGGCGATAACGAAATCGGAAGCTGTTGAGCTGATAGTCAAAATGGAAAGATTTCATAAGATGTTGGTTTACTTAATATCTGACGAAAGTGAGGGTATGGTAATTCAGCAACTCGAACGCACAAAGGTGGAAGACGAAGAGCTTTACAACCGTTTGGTAGAAGCGAGCGTACACGGTGATAGATTTGCCGGTCATCCCTGGCTCGATTTTTACCTGCTTGACGGTGAATACGGTAAGCTTTCCTTTTGGCATGAATATATGGGAGAGTTTTTGACGGAAGATTATATTCAAAAAAATATAGAATTTAACTTCGCTATTATTCAGCTTGACGATAAGGTTTATTCTGTTGATGCAATTTTTTATTCAGTCGTACCGGGATTTCCGGTACTTATAGATGAAGGCCAACAAAAAGATATATTTGCTGAAACTGAAGATCATATAAAGATCGTTGATAATGACACCGTTTTACTTGAAGCGCGTTACAGCATTAATAGCGGAATCGAAGACAAAACTCAAAGCATAGGCTGGCTTGAGGTCGATTTTGAATATACAGAAAACGGCTGGAGAATATCGGGCGGAAAAGCAACGGAGGACTTTACAAGTTTCTGTCAGTTGCGGGATAATACCGCTAACCCCGACACGAGTGATAACGGTGTTGTTATCGTTGTGTGTGCGACGGCAGCTCTTGTCAGTATTGCGTTGACAGCGAACAAAAGGCGTTTTGCAAGATAAATAAACGCTGTACGGCGTGATGTTGCACTTTACAAGTTATGCTGGGGGGGCAGGGACGGGCAGATGTTCTCATCATCACAGCGATGCTTGCCTTTGACAAGTGAAAAGGATCAGGATGTAACACCGCAAGCGGTGTTGATAATAAAGCATTTAAAGGAGAAGGACTTATGAAAAAATTTGTATCATTATTGATGTGCTGTGTTTTTGCAATATCTGCTTTCGCCGTATTTCCGCAGGCAGACGAGGCGATAACGAAATCGGAAGCTGCTGAGCTGATAGTCAAAATGGAAAGATTTCATCGGAG
>JAFYMA010000224.1 GCA_017556845.1 Clostridia bacterium
CGTTCCTATGCTTTGTGAATATTTCTCGCTTGAGGGATTGACTCAGCTTATGATAACGATACGAGAAGTAAAAAAACGCTTTAATCAGCGTCTTGAGCTTACGGGAATTATTATCACGATGTATAACGGAAGACTAAATCTTTCCGCAGAGGTTTTGAGAGAGCTTAAAAAGTATTACTCAGACAAGCTGTTCAAAACTATGATTCCGAGAAGCGTACGTCTTTCCGAAGCACCGAGCTACGGCGAGCCGATACAATATTACGACAGAAAAAGCAAGGCGACCGAAGCGTACAGCGATCTTGTTAATGAATTACTTGCAAGAATATAAAATGTTCCACGTAGAACAATTCTTAATGAAATGTTCCACGTGGAACATTTTTTCATCTTAATAATATGTTTACACTAACATTCATTTGAAATAATAAATACATGTTATAATAATAAGGTAAAATATAATAAAGAGAGGACGAAATTTATGGCTAAAAAACCTGCGATGGGCAGAGGTCTTGATGCAATTTTTGAAGCTAACTCAACCGAAAACAATTCCGGTGTTTCTGTTATTCGGATAAGTGATATAGAGCCAAACCGTGAACAACCAAGAAAAAGCTTTGACGAAAGCGCACTTATAGAGCTTTCTCAGTCAATTGCCGCTCACGGAGTTATACAGCCGATAGCAGTAAGATCTACCGGTGACGGTTTTTATAAAATAATAGCAGGCGAAAGAAGATTCAGAGCCGCAAAGATGGCAGGCCTTTCGGAAATTCCCGCTATTGTAATGGAGCTTGATGAAAAATCAGCCGCAGAGGTCGCAATAATCGAAAATATTCAGCGTGAGGATCTTACAGTAATTGAAGAAGCCAGAGCGTACCGCACCTTGATGGACGAATACGGTATGACTCAGGAGGAATTGTCAACGAGAATAGGGAAATCACGTTCCACAGTTGCAAACGTCCTGCGTGTTCTTGAGCTTCCGGAGGAGCTTCAGCAATTACTTGCCGAGGGAAAAATTACACTTGGTCACGCAAAAGCATTAATGGGTCTTAAATACCGAGAGGATATGCTTAAAACCGCTGAAAAGGTATGCAACCTCGGATTGAACGTAAGAGCAACCGAATCACTCGTAAAGAAGATAAATGCATCATACGACGTCGAAGCAGACGATATTGACGAAAATTCATTGACGTACAACAAGGCTTTGACAAAGCATTTATTTGATCTTTCAGGCAGAAGGATAAACATAAAAAGCGGCAAAAAGAAGCTATTGGAAATATCATACGAAGATACCGAGGATTTGGAAGAACTATTAAAGCAGATATTCGGAAACGACGCATTTAATTTCTGATTTTTATCGACAAACAATAAATTGTCGATAAAATTTCAATAATGTTAATAAAATCATTAACATATAAATACTTTTATATATTATACTACTTGGACAAGTTATAGTCTGATGTGTGTGTTTTTGCACACAAACACTATATATTGTGTTCGGTATGTATATCCGAAAAGGAAGGTTTAAAAAAATGATAGATATCAAATTGATAAGAGAAAACCCCGATCTTGTAAAAGAGAATATAAAGAAGAAGTTTCAGGATCACAAGCTTTCATTGGTTGACGAGGCTGCAGAGATCGACAGACTGAGCCGTGCATACCAAAAAGAAGCAGACGATCTGCGCGCAGACAGAAATAAATATTCAAAGCAGATAGGCGCATGTATGAAATCAGGCGACAAGGCAGGCGCTGAAGAGCTTAAAGCAAAGGTAAACGCAGCCGCTGCCCGTCTTGCAGAGCTTGAAAAGCTTGAAGCAGAATACGCAGAAAAGCTCAAGAACATTATGATGCGTATTCCTAATATCATAGCAGATGACGTACCGATAGGCAAGGACGATAGCTGCAACGTAGAAATAGAAAAGTTCGGTGATCCCGTCGTTCCCGATTTTGAAATTCCTTATCACGCTGATATAATGGAGCGCTTTGACGGTATCGACCTTGATTCTGCCCGCAGAGTTGCAGGAAACGGATTTTACTATCTGTGCGGCGATATTGCACGTTTGCATTCCGCTGTTATCACGTACGCCCGTGACTTTATGATAGAGCGCGGCTTTACTTACTGCATTCCGCCCTTTATGATCCGTTCTGACGTCGTTACCGGCGTTATGAGCTTTGATGAAATGAGCGCCATGATGTACAAGATCGAGGGCGAGGACCTTTATCTTATCGGAACGAGCGAGCACTCCATGATAGGCAGATACATTGATACGATAATCGACGAAGCAAAGCTGCCTTACGCTCTGACGAGCTATTCTCCCTGCTTCCGTAAGGAAAAGGGTGCTCACGGTATTGAGGAAAGAGGCGTATACCGCATACACCAGTTTGAAAAGCAGGAAATGATAGTTATCTGCAAGCCCGAGGAAAGCCCTGTATGGTACGATAAGCTGTGGAAAAACACAGTAGATCTGTTCAGAACGCTTGATATTCCCGTAAGAACACTTGAATGCTGCTCAGGCGACCTTGCCGATCTCAAGGTAAAATCCCTTGACGTTGAGGCTTGGAGCCCCAGACAGAAGAAGTATTTTGAGGTTGGCTCATGCTCAAATCTCGGTGATGCTCAGGCTCGCAGACTCAAGATAAGAATAAACGGTGAAAACGGCAAATATTTTGCTCACACGCTCAACAATACAGTCGTTGCTCCTCCCAGAATGCTTATCGCATTTTTGGAAAATAATCTCAATGAGGACGGCTCTGTAAGCATCCCCGAAGCACTCCGTCCTTATATGGGCGGAAAGGACAAGCTCATTCCCACAAAATAAAGGAGCATAATGAATTACCTTACCCTTGTTTTTCCCGAATTCGTAAAATCCGTTGACACTATCGTCTGGTGTGCGTTCGGCGGTATCGTGCTCGGTGCGGCTCTGTCGCTGTACTTCAAGGACGTTTTGGGCGCATTTATCAGATTTTTGATAAATGAAGGCGCAAATTCGCCCGAAAATGCTTTAGTGCTGGAAAAAACGAAATTCGCAAAAAACCCATTTGTCCGTCTTGCTATAAAAAACGGAACGTATAAAAGAGTATTGAAACACACCTGCATAGATGATGACAGCAAATTAAAGACGTCGCAGGTAGTATTGAAGCAGGGCTATTATATTCCGCCTGAGCTGATATACGAGGCTGAAAATATATTCAGCAAAAACGGCACAAATCTGCTCACATTGGTGCTTACAGTTATTGCATTTCTGGTCGTTGCCATACTTTCTCTTATATTCATTCCCGACATTATAGCAATATTCAATGCATTTTTTGGACTATCGTAATACAGAAAGGGCGGTGAATAAACCGTGTCAATATTCCGTAACAGCACCGTAAGACTGATAGCTATAATTTTAGCAGGAGCTATCGCCGTAGCGGGTATTGCATACGCAGCCGTCTACTTTGCCGGATACCGCATTGTTAAATACCGCATAGGTGAGGAAGAGATCAAGTTTTACGGTAAGGTAGACCCGAACGGCGTACCGTTTGACGGCGTTGCATATTATCCTGACGGTATATCAGGTAACGTTGACATTGCGAAAAAGACCGTAACGTATTCAAACGGCGATATATACGTTGGAGAACTTGAAAACCTTATGCGTAACGGTATCGGAAAAATAACGTTCTCAAACGGTGAAACGTACGAGGGCGAATTTGTAAACGATGAGATAACGGGCACGGGAGTATACACCTACTCGTCATCCGTGGGCGACGTTTATGACGGAGAGTTCAAAAACGGTAAACGCAACGGCTACGGAAGATACACGTGGGCGGATGGAAGCACATACGTCGGCAATTATAAGGATGATAAGAAAAACGGTGAAGGCTCTTGCGTCTGGGCAGACGGCAGCAGCTACACCGGATCATTCACCGATGATTGCAAAAACGGCTACGGTGAATATAAATACGCCAACGGCGACATATATGAAGGTCAATTCGTCAACGACGTTCGCCAGGGTGAAGGAAAATATATCTGGAAAAGCGGCGAATACTACATCGGCGAATTTAAAAACAATATGATGCACGGCAAGGGAACGTATTTCTGGACTACGGGAAGAACGTACGAAGGAACGTTTTCCGAAAACAAAATAATCTGGGATTAAAAAAAAACATCTGCGGTCAACAGACCGCAGATGCAGATATAATTTTAATGGTATTTCGGCAGGTAATCGCCGTGTGCTTCTATAAGCTCGTCGCACAGCTTTACAATATCGTCTATTGAAAGCTCTGCGGCTGTATGAGGCTCAAGCATTGCCGCCTGATATATAATATCCTTTTTCTTCGTTACAGCAGCCTCGATAGTCAAAAGCTGAGGATTGATATTCGTCATATTCATAGCCGCAAGGACTGTGGGAAGACGACCGACCTTACACGGCTGTATGCCCGCCTTATTTACAAGACATGCAACCTCAACGCACGCCTCATTCGGCAGGTTTTCAATAAGTCCGTTATTCAGCACGTTTCCGCCTATCTTATACGGTGTATCGGTAACGATAGCATTCATTATCTTTGATGCATATTCATTCGTCTTACTGTGAGTTACGTTACCGTTAAGATATTCCTCCTTTGCAGATTTCCATCTGTCTATCTGGATTATACAGCGGCGGGGATACTCGTCAAGCGGAATATTGTATCTGTCTATCAATTCAGGATATTTATCCTTGATAAACAAGCAGTTGTATTCTGCATTATGCTCACTTGATTCTGTGCAATAGTATCCGAAGCGGCGTACATATTCAAGACGTACAAGATCGTGTCTTGCATTTTCGTACATATCCTCTTCAAGTGCCTGCGCAGCTCTGCGTCTTATTTCGGGATACAGATCGTTTCCGTCGGCATCACGCAGATCAAGCAGCCAGCCCATATGGTTGATACCTGCAATAGTTTCCTGCAGCGGCTCTTTTGCAGTCATATGCAAATGATTGAGCAAGCCGCGTGAGCAAGCCTGAACACTGTGGCAAAGACCTACCGTTTTAACACCCGTATATCTGAGCATATAGCCGGTAAGCATCGCCATGGGGTTTGTGTAGTTCAGAAAATATGCATTTGGGCATACCTCTTCAATATCGTGTGCAAAATCCTCTAAAACGGGGATCGTACGCAATGCGCGGAATATACCGCCTATGCCGAGAGTGTCAGCAATAGTCTGGCGCAGACCGTACTTTTTCGGTATTTCAAAGTCAATGACGGTCGACGGCTCATATCCGCCAACCTGAATTGCATTGACGATAAAATCAGCACCTCTCAACGCATCCTTGCGCTTTTCAACACCGAGATATTTCTCAACCTTTGCTCTGCCTTCGTTTATGTTGGCGTTGAGCGCATTGACCATGATATAAGATTCTTCGAGTCTTTCACCGTCGATATCGTAAAGAGCTATCGTAGATTCCCTTAAGGATTCCGTCAGCATAGCATCGCCAAGAACGTTTTTGGCAAAAACGGTGCTTCCTGCACCCATAAAAGTGATTTTACTCATACTTTATTTCTCCTACTGAATTTTATTTATATTGTGTAGAGGCTTTAAAAGCCGCAAAAAACACAATATATTGTTTACGCTGATCTATATATAAAAATTATAAATCATACAATTAGCTTTGTCAATCCCCCTTGTGAAAAAAAGAAATATTTTCCCAAGGTATAGAATATATATATAACGTAATGCCGAATATCATGATCGCATCGGCACATTTCAAACAAGAAAGGATGAATTTTGTGAAAGGAATAGTTTCGGTAATGGCTGTTACCTTAGCCTTTGCCATAATCATTCCCTTGGTATTAACAAGCGCATATTTCGAAAACGGTGAGGTGAATTACGCACCCATATTACCGTCAGTTGACGGACAAACGATTAAAAATGACGAAATAGGTGCAACTATCGCAGAAAAAACCGAAGACGTCGAAGAGCCTGAAGAAGAGTTTGAAGAAGATGAGCTTATCTTTAATTTTGAAGAAAACGACTCGTTTGCCCTTTCTCCTCTTTTCAGTATTATAGCGGGCAATACGATATTGAACAGCCGTCCGCAAGAGGAAGAAAAAGAGGATGAAACGATCATCGGTTCATCGCCAGAGAAAGATACGGAGAGCGATAAAGAGCATCAGAAGCCCGAAAAGCTCCCTGAAACAGACGTAGACTACAATGAGGACCTTGCTTTAAAGGAAGATGAGGTCTGCCTTAAGGTCTATATGCACAAAACTGATACTTACGAATATATGTCCCTTACAGAATATCTGTACGGTGTCGTAGCGGCAGAAATGCCCGCATATTTTGAGATTGAGGCTCTTAAAGCGCAGGCGATAGCGTGCAGATCTATTACCATGAGCAAAATGCTTACGGGTAATTACCACAACTCCCGCCACGGAAGCAAGGGAGCGCACATTTGCACGTTCAGCGGTCACTGCCAGTCATTCACATCGTACGATGAGGCTGTAACAAAGTGGGGCAAGGCGTACGCTGACAGTATTTTTGATAAGATCCGTCCCGCAGTTGACGAAACGAAGGGAATGGTAATGGTTTATGACAGTCTGCCCGTTGATGCTGCTTACCATTCAATGTCATATAAATACACAGATGACGTTTCTAACGTATGGCCGTCAGCTTATAACGCTCCCTATCTGAAATCGGTATATTCCCCCGAGAGTGACGACTTTGACGGAGTATCTTATACGGACGCTTACAGCTTATCCGAGTTCAAGCGTTGCGTAAGAAACGAAAGCAGTAAAGTATCCTTCGGCGAAGATCCTTCAAAATGGGTAACC
>JAFYMA010000225.1 GCA_017556845.1 Clostridia bacterium
CATGCGCTGAAGGTAATTCAACGCAGTTCTTTCGCCGGACAAAAGCACTCTGATGTCGCCCGTTACCGTGCCTATCTTAACACCCTTTTCAACTCGATCTCCGTCCTTTACGTAAAACTCGCACACAGTATTTGCATCAAGAAGCTTGAAAACTCTTTCAAAAACGCAAAGACCTGCTATTACTCCGTCCTGCTTACAGATAAGATCGACAGTACCCTTTTTGTATTCTCTCATTACTGCGTTCGTCGTAACGTCCTCGCTCGTTATATCTTCCTTAAGTGCACTAAGTATAAGATCGTCTGCACAAAGCATCATCGTTATTTCATTCATGGCTTTTTTTCTCCTTTTCTATAGCGCAAAGCACCGTTTTTTTGTATCTTTCCGCATAATTTTCATATTCTGATACGTTTATATCTACTGTAATGTCCTGTATACCCGAATAGGTTTCTGCTATTCTGTGCGCGGCACGCTTTGCAAACACAAGGCTTTCCAAAAGCGAATTGCTTGCAAGACGGTTTTTGCCGTGCACTCCGTTGCAGGCGGTTTCACCGACGGCGTAGAGCCTTTCCATTGACGTTTTGCTGTATTTGTCAACATCGATGCCGCCCATAAAATAATGCTGTGCCGGAACAACGGGAATACACTCTCTCGTCACGTCATACCCTTCCTCAAGACATTTGGCGCAAATGTTCGGAAAATGATCCTCAAGCTCCTGCTTCGGTATCGGTGCAAATGACAACCATACATACGGCTTATTATCCTTTTTCATTTGCTCATATATGGCGTTTGCCACGATGTCACGGGGCAAAAGCTCATCGACGAACCGTTCCATTTTATCGTTGAGAAGTATAGCTCCCTCGCCTCTTACTGACTCGGAAATAAGAAATCTTCTTCCCTTTTTCCGCGTATAAAGAGTCGTCGGATGTATCTGTATATAGTCGATATTCTTCAAGGCGACACCGTGCTTTTCGGCAATAGCCAGGGCATCTGCCGTAAGGTGTGGGAAATTCGTTGAATGATCGTAAAGACCGCCTATTCCTCCCGTAGCAAGCACCGTATAATCAGCAGTTATGTAAGAATATTCGTTTTTGCCGTTATGACCGATAATACCGCACGCCTGACCGTTATTGCATATTATATCGACCATAGTATAATCTTCGATCACGGTTACGTTTTTACGCTTTTTGACCTCGGAAAGAAGCTTTGACGTTATCTCCTTACCCGTTTCATCCTCATGGAAAAGAATTCTCGGACGGCTGTGAGCACCCTCCTTCGTATAGGCAAGAGCGCCGTTTTCCTTTTCAAAATCAACGCCGTAGCCGATAAGGTCGTTTATTATGTCGCGTGATGACCGTATCATTATTTCAACCGACTCTTTTTTGTTTTCGTAATGGCCTGCACGCATCGTATCTTCAAAATACGCATCGTAGTCATCATCATCCGTAAGAACGCATATTCCGCCCTGAGCTAAAAATGAGTCGCTTTCATCGCATTTTTTCTTCGTAACGATCACTATATTTTTATTCTCGGGTAAATTCAATGCACAGTAAAGACCGCCAACACCCGTTCCGACTATAACAACGTCGGTCTTACTGTTGAGTGCGGGATTTTTTTTTGCAAGCTCAAGCATTCTGTCAAGCGGATATTTTGCCATGTCCGACGTTTCAAGGTCGGTGAACACCTCGTTTGTTTCATTCAATAATACGTCGTATATCTTATCAAGGGTGTTCAGCTTCATATCCTTGCAGCGACATTCTCCGAAGGGAAAATAGAATTTCTTATCGGGGTTGTCACGCTTTAAGGGATATTCTACGCCGTCCTCTGTGCAAATTATAAACTCTTTTTCAGGCGATTCGCTTGCATACTGTATTATTTCCGACGTGCTTCCGATAAAATCGGAAATTTCAAGCACCTGCATCTCACATTCCGGATGCGTCAGCACCAGAGCGTTCTTGTGCTGATCTTTAAGAGCTTTGACTGTGTCAGCACTCAAGGCAGCGTGAACGGGACAGCAGCCGTCATTCAAAATAATATTCTTTTCGGAAACGTGCTTTTGGACGAACGAGCCGAGATTTCTGTCGGGTATAAAAAATATATTTTTATTGGGCAGCTTTCTGACAACGTCAATTGCATTTGACGAGGTAACGCATACATCGCTGAGGCATTTCAACTCTGACGTTGAATTGATATAACACACTACGGCAAGATCATCGTATTTTTCTCTCAGCTGCTTTATACGCTCCGTCTGAGCCATATGAGCCATCGGGCAGTCCGCCGAAGCATCGGGCATAAGAACCTTTTTTTCGGGATTGAGCAGTTTTACGCTTTCCGCCATAAAGCCAACGCCGCAAAAAACGATGATGTCGGCGTCCGTTTCTTTGGCTTTTTTGGCAAGAAAAAAGGAATCTCCAACGCAATCGGCTATCTGCTGAGCTTCCTGCGGCGCATAGTAATGCGCCATAATAACAGCCCTCTTTTCCTTTTTCAGCTCTTGTATTTGCTTGATAATATCACTTTTCATATAATTCTTCTCTTAAAATAAAATATAATAATTGCGGTTATTCTATCATATTTTTTTACATCTGTCAAGTCATCTGTAAAGTTTTTTTGTCAATCATACAGGCTTTTCTTATATAAATCGTCAAAATGAATTCTTTACATAACACTATTGTTGATATAATCATGTTTTTTTCGATAATTACCCGTTTTTTAAATAATTTTGTCGAATAGTATTGACTTTTGTTTAACAAAAAGATATAATATCTTCATTAGGAGTTGTTATTCTGAATTACTCGGTTTGGGTTTATTCGTATGATAACTTAAATGACCGTATATCTGTGTTTCGGTGAGCGGATTCGGTCTTTGCACTTTTTGTTTCGTGATACAAGAAAGGATAACGATCATGGACAACAACAATTTGGTAAGATTTTTATTAACATTTTTCTTGGGCTGGATAGGCAGCTTCATTATCAACCACACGAGCCTGAAGCCCGAGGGCTTTAAATCCAGAACCTTGGCATATCTCATCCTCGGAACTATCACATTCGGTATCTACACACTCGTTGCTTCTATCTGCAATTTCGCATTTGACGCAAGCAAGCCCAGCAACATCGGCTACGCCAAAGAATGATTTAACACCGAAAACTATATAACTTTTAAACATAATAAACGCGAATAAAAGGTGCAAGG
>JAFYMA010000226.1 GCA_017556845.1 Clostridia bacterium
AAAGCACCTTTGATCTGTACTTATTTTCGGGAAACCTCGGTGAACGGTTAAAAATAATGTCCTTCATATAAAATCTCCTTTAACAGTTGTCTTTACATACTAAAACCAAAGATCCGACATTTTTCGCACGATAAAGTAAAAGCAGCGGCTGACGTTGCAGGGGGTACACCGTCAGCCGAGCTTTATTATTTATTTTCCAGATATGCGTTGAGCTTTGCTACAAGAGCATCTGCGTCTGTGCCGTGAGCTGCGCATGCATCCTCAATGGATTCACCTCTTGAATGAGGGCAGCCGAGACAGTGCATACCGATTTCGAAGAAAAACTCCGCAGTTCCCGCATCAAAGTCGAGAATATCACCTATAATTGATTCTTTTGTTATTTTCATTATGATTATCTCCCTTTTGTTTTTTCTTATTATATCATTCTATATAGAAAATAATCAACAGTACATTTATTAACTTTTTGTTTCATGATATACGTCAGATGCAGTCCTTACAGATATTTTGCCGTTTTCAGATGTTAATACATAGTGATCTCCCTGCCCGTTAACTATCATATACGCAAGCTCATCCTCAACGCTTTTCTGCACGGCACGCTGCAGCTTTCTTGCTCCGTATTCAAAAATATCGCATTTTTCCGCTATGGTATGCGGCACGTCACATTCAAAATCTATCGTAACTCCGATGCGCTTACATCTTTCCTGCACCTGTCGCAGCAGATCTTCGGCTATTTTTTCACCGTCATCAAAGTTCAGATGTCTGAATACTGCTATTTCATCTATTCTGTTAAGAAGCTCGGCGGGGAAAATTCTTTTAAGCTCATCGCTTGCCCGTATTCCGTTATCGTCCTCTTGCCCTGAAAAACCGAATCTTACAGTTTTTTTCTTACCGTCAAATCCGACGTTTGAGGTCAAAATGACGATACAGTTTTTAAAGCTCACGCTTATGCCCATACTGTCAGTAAGCTTTCCCTCGTCAAGTATCTGCAAAAGCAGACCGTATATATCCGAATGTGCCTTTTCTATTTCATCGAATACCACAACGCAATACGGATTCCGTTTCACGTATTTTGTAAGTCTTCCGCCATCGTCACAGCCCTTGTAACCGGGCGGTGAGCCTATGAGCGATGAGATCGAATGCATCTCCGAATACTCGCTCATATCAAGCTTTATATACGATCTTGCGCCTGAAAACATATACTCTGCAAGCTCCTTACAAAGCATCGTTTTTCCAACTCCCGTAGGACCTGTGAAAATAAACGAGCACGGTCTTGACGGATCCTTTATTCCCGTTCTTGAGCGCATCATCGCACAGCATACTGCATCTATTGCCTGCGTTTGCCCTATTATCCTTTCATTAAGGGTGCTTTTTAAAAGTAGAAGCTGATCTCCGTCGTTTTTCATAAGCTTTACTATGGGTATTTTCGTCATCGCTGTAACTACATTTGCCACGTCGTCCCCGTCGATACTTCCCTCGCGTTTGGTTTCGCATTTCAAACGGCTTTTTATATCCGCTATTTCATCCTTCAGATGTTTTTCATCATCTCTTATCCGACACGCATTATCATATTCGTGATTCTTTATTGCCTGCTCTTTTTTTCTCATTATTTCAGCAAGATGCTCTTCTTTTTCCTTCAATTCGGGATCAAATATGTGACATACCTTTTTTCTGCTGCACGCCTCGTCTATAAGGTCGATTGCTTTATCGGGATAACGTCGGTCGGTTATATATCTTTCCGACAGCTCGACTGCCGCGTTTATCGCCTCGTCACTTATTTTTATTTTGTGGTGCTGCTCGTATTTTTCCTTTATACCGTGAAGTATCTGCAATGTTTTTTCCTTTGTCGGCTCTTCGATATTTACCGGCTGAAACCGTCTTTCAAGCGCTGAATCCCTTTCCACGCTTTTTCTGTACTCCTCTGCGGTGCTTGCGCCTATGATCTGCATTTCTCCTCTGGCAAGCGACGGTTTTAATATATTTGATGCGTCTATTGCTCCCTCTGCCGCGCCTGCACCGACTATCGTGTGTATCTCATCAATAAAAAGAATAACGCACGGATTTTTCTTCACCTCACTTATAAGGCTCTTCATTCTGTCCTCAAATTCCCCGCGGTATTTAGCACCTGCCAGAAGCGCACTCATATCAACTGAAAATATGACTCTGTTTTCAAGTATCTCGGGGACATCCATACTTACTATCTTTGATGCAAGCCCCTCTGCAATAGCGGTTTTTCCCACTCCCGCCTCGCCTATAAGGCAAGGATTGTTTTTATTTCTGCGGGACAGAATCTGTATTACTCTTTGTAATTCCTCCTCACGCCCTATCAAAGGATCAAATCTTCCCTTTTTCGCCTCTTCATTGAGATTCTTACCGTACTGCTTAAGCGTAGGTATATCCCTGATTTGACTTTTGCTTTTCTTTTCTGAATCGCAAGAGAGCTTTTCGCCGCCCGCAAAGCTATCGGAAAACGCATTAACGTCAGCGTATATTTCCGACAGCTTTACACCGTGAGCTGAAATGAGTCTGCAAGCAGTGCTCGTGCTTTCGCCTATCATCGCCATAAGAATATGCTCCGTTGCAACACACGGGCAAGAGCATTTCAACGCCTCGTATTTAGCGCCGCTTATGACTGCAAGCGCCCTGCACGTCATATCGTTTTTTGTAACAGACGTCGTTTCACCGAAGCCCGTCATATCCTCTATCATATCGCTTACAGTAGAGTATTCAACGCCTCTGCTTATAAGTATTTTTGCTCCAATGCATCCTTTTTCGGTAAGCAAGCCGAGTAAAATATGCTCCGTACCGACGTACGTATGCCCCATTTGTCTTGCACATTTCACGGCGTTCTCTATAACCTTTTCAGCCGTTTTTGTCATTTTGCCGCACATATCCACCTCAAAGATTTATTTTCTAAATTATCGTTCAAACGGCTCAAACATATACATTCTACTCCGATTTTTTATCAAACAGCTCGTAATCGTTCGCCAGAGCATCCCACGTGCGTTTATCTACAAGTCCTGTTTGAGGTAAGTTTCTTATTCTTTGATATTCGCTTACAGCATCCATAGTTTGCTCGTCATTCATACCCGTTCTTTCCACGCCTTCGATACCCAAATGACCTGAAATATCGTCAAGCAATATTTGTATAACGAGGATTATTCCGCTTTTTTCCCCCGTCTGCGTTTCGTAAACGCTTGACGGAAATATAGCTAACCGTGACGGCGGTGCATTTTTGTCACTCAATACAGTGTATCTTTCCGTAAGACGAACCCACGTTTCATAGTTTACCTGCCCTGTCGGTTCAATTCCGTTCTGATTTTGAAATTCGGTTACAGCCAGACGTGTCTCTTCTCCGTATATTCCGTCCGGGTATACGCGCGGAATGCTTTTATCAAAGAATGATATATAATAAAGCATATTCTGTATTTCATAATTGATGGCTCTTGTGTCTGAAGAATCAAAAAATTCTTGAAAGGTTGACTGCGTCATATTTTCCCCCTATGTATTCTGAGATGCGGTATTTGAAGCGTACTGTCCTTCGCTCCGCTTGCCCGATTCCGTTATCTGCGTATACTGATCTGTCAATTCATCCCACGTTATCGGATCTATTATACCCGTATCGGTAAGATCGAATAATCTTTGAAACTCCTTTACCGCTTCCTCTGTGGCAGAGGAATATACTCCCGTTTGCAGCGGCGGAGATATTGACGGATATACGGTTGCTATTACGTTAAGATATTCCTGCACGCGGCTTACCTCCTCGCCCGTAGAGCCAAGTGCAAGATAATTGCCGCTGAACGGCGCCTGCGGTGATGCTACAAGGTCATTCGGCAGGCTGTTTATGATGCCGTAATATGCATCGAATACCGCACCCCAAGTAAGCTCGCCCGTAATTCCGTCAGGCACAAGTCCGAATATTCCCTGAAACGCCTTGACAGCATTTACCGTTGCATCATCATATACCCCCGTTATTTCTATTATCGGTACTGCACTGTAATAATCGCCTATAACTCTCAGATAATACTGCAAAATGCTGACGTAGTCGCCCGTATCACCTTGACGCAAAACATCGGGAAACTGCTTTTTTATCTCATCATATACGATGCCTTCGCTTGCAAGCTCATTCAGACGCTTAACGCCATTGTAAAGAAACTGTATTTTGTACCATGTTGCTTTTCCGACGATACCGTCAACAGCAAGATCGAATATCCTTTGAAATTCCTTTACTGCGTTTTCGGTCGATTCGGTAAAAAAGCCGGATACGGGAGTTATCTTAGGTATAGACGGATAGTTTTTGCTTATTCTGTTCAATTTGAGCTGTATCTGCCGCACATCCTCTCCTATGCTTCCGAGTCTGAGAGGATTCAAAGGATTTGAAGGCTCTATATTGCTTATAGGTGCATTTTCCACGATATTGATATCATCTCCGTAATAATATTGCAGAATTTCATAAGGAACGAGTCCCTCGTTCGCCCTTGTAACGCTTCCCCACTGAGAAAGTCCGTCACAAACGGTCGTCGTACCGTTACAGTACTGTGCAAACAATGGCTCTATATTTCCTTGCCGCACGATGTAGTCGTTAAATATTTCGTCTACTATTTCACTGACGTTTTCAAATATATCTCTTCCTCTTACAAAGCTCTGATCGACGGACGGCGATGACGTTATATCAAAATCATATCCGCTTGCACGGTAAAACTCGGTATATACTCTGTTTAATGCATACGATATCTGAGCTAAGATATTTGCGCGCAGTGCACTTTGAGGCCATGTTGGATAAAGCTCGCTCGAAGCTACGTTTTTTATGTATTCGGGAAATGAAACGGTTATATTTTCCGCATACTCGTCAGGCCGTCCGAGATGCACGGTGATAAACTCGGGAACAAACGGCAATATTGCCATATAAGATCCTCCTTTTTGATTTTGTGTCTAAAGATTAGGCTCTGTGTTTTCGTTTGTCAGAAGACCGTACGGTATTCTTTCGTCGGGTATGCCCTGCGACTGTCCGTAAACGAGCGGTATCAGTCTTATCGGCTGAATTGACGTAATTCCCGTAAATATCGGTACGTTAAGGCTGTTTTGAGTATAATACCCCTCTTTATCAACGCGGACGTTGTAAACGGCATAGGATGGGCCTAATGGATTC
>JAFYMA010000227.1 GCA_017556845.1 Clostridia bacterium
AAAATTCAATAGGAAATATTCATTTTAAAGGATAGAAATTTTTTCACAAAAGGATAACGGCGCTGAAAATAATGCACGATGCAGTATTTTGCATCGTGCCGTATCTTACTGTATTATTTCAGTCTGTATCTCGTATATACAGGGTGGTGGTCAGACGGGAAGTCGCCGTTTATCTTCTCGTTGCATACCTTGTAGTATTGCAGATCGTAATCCCCCGAGGAGAAAAATGCATAGTCAAGAACTCTGGTGTCGGCGCCGTAGTTTGTAAACGTAGCCGCCTCGTTTCTCGTTGATGCATTCTTTGCACTGTCCAAAAATCCGATTCCGACTACCGTATTATATACCTGCGTGCCGGGAGTGTCATTGAAGTCGCCCGTTATCAACGTAGGATAATCGCCATATCCGTTTATAAAGCTCTGTATCACGCCGTACTGTCTTGCGCGGAGAGTCGAAGCACCGTTCGGATGGTCAAGGTGTGTATTTATAACAAGCATACGTCTGCCGTCGTCTTTTCTTTCGAGCAATGCATACGTAAATATTCTGTTATACGAAGAGCCGGGATACCTTGAAACCGTGTCTGGCGTATCGGACAGCCATTTAGTTCCGCTGTCGATAAGGTTGAATATGTGCTTATTATACATAACTGCACTGTACTCACCGTTCGTTCCGCCGTCTCTGCCGCATCCTACTATTGCATATATATTGCCGACACTGCTGTTGAGCTGATTTATCCATTGGTTAGTTGCTTCCTGAATACCGATAGTGTCAGGGGTATACTTACGCATCATTGTTACGACTCTGTCAATACGCGTTGCGTTTATATTGTTGCAGTAAATATTGAATGACATAGCCTTCATTTCGCCCTTTGTAACAGTGAAAAGCTGTGTGGGGCTGTACGTGAGAGTCCAGAGGCTTATGTTTGCAAGATTCGTGCTTGCTCCGTCGTGGGCATCAATTACCGCTTTATTTGAAAGTGCAGAACGGAATATGAATTTATCCTCTTTGTTATAGATGAACCACTTCTGTGCATCTGAATTGTTTTTCGTGTATATCTGGATATTCGTATTGTCCGCAGATGATGCGCCCGATACATCAAGAGCCTTGTCAAATCTGTTGTTTACAAGAACGTAGCTTCCATCGCCCTGACGCTCAAATCTCCACACCTGATCTGCTTCCTCCGATGCACTGTATACGATCGCATTTGAGTCAGATATTGCAATACGCTTGCTTCCGACATTTATCGTTGCATTGAAGGAAGTTCCGATATTTGCAGGCTTAACGTAGCTTACGTAATCCTGCGTGAGCTTTTCTACGGTGAATTGCTGAGAGGACGCCTTGCCCGTATACTTTCCTGTGTGAAGGCTTGCACCGTCAATCGTTGATCCGTTTTCTATTTCAAGAACGTATTCATCGGAGCATTTCGGCACGAATATGTAACCGTTTTCGCCCTGAAGAATGAACCATCTTTGGCTTGCCGATGAAACATTTGAACACACCTGAACATTTGCGTTTGACGATGTCATTCCGCCCTGTACGTCAAGATGCTTGCCTGACGCCTGGCTTATGATCGCATAGCTTCCGTCACTTTGACGGCTGAAGCGCCAAAGCTGCGAGGAAATGTTAGTTTCCGATCTCAAAAGCACGTTATCAGATGAAATGTCAAGATTTTTACCCGAAACCGCACCGCTTATAGAGGCGATCATATCATTACCTATATCAAGCGCTTCGTTCTCTACTCTTTTTTCAAGCTCGGAAATAAGCTCAATATCAAACAGCTGTGCCGACGTTTTATTTAAATTGTACAGCCAGATATTTGCTCCGTCCGTCAGCTTGCCCGAATATACGTCAAGGGCAAAATTGCCTGTCTTAGTGCATAACGTATACGCACCGTCCTCGGTCTTTGTGATCATCCAACGCTGTGAATCTGAGTTTGTATCCGCACTTACCTTTACGTTTGCTTCAGAGGCAACCGTGCCGTCAACTGCCAAAAGCAAGCCCGACGAAACGTGCTTTATCTCATAGCTGCCGTCACCTTGTTTTACAAACTGCCATTTCTGCTCTGCTTTGAGGGCTGTTGACTCAAGCTGTACGTTTGAATCCTCAACGCCGACAGAATACTCGGAGTTACCCATCGTGATACGGGCTTCAAACGAGTTTATTTCCTGCACGGAAACGCTTACTCTGGCGCTTTTTCCCTTGAATACAACGTCAACATAAGTATCGCCCACACTGAAGGCATCGCCGTTTTTATATGAGAACGAAATTCCGTCTGCATAGGAAATGACCTTGCCGTTTGTATAAGTTGCATTTACGAATATTCCGTTTTTGGAAAACTCCTCGCCCTCATAATAAGACGATCTTTCGGGCGTTCCCACAACGGATATGCTTTCAACCGACGATGTTATAAAGTCGGACAAAGCACTGATATCCGCACTTGTAAAGCTGCCGTTTGCATCAATATCATAGCTTTTAAGAAGGAGACTGTCCGTAGCTTTAGTGTCGAGAGCCTTTTTAAGATGTATTACGTCCTTTGCGTTCACCGTCATATCGCCGTTTACGTCACCGAAAATAATGACATTTGCGGTTTCTGACATTTTGCCGTCAGAATAAAGCGTTACCTTATCACCCGTTGAAAGAGTACCGCTTTTTGAAAACTCGCATTGACCTTTAAGCAGGGTTTCGATCCCCTCGGCAGTAGAGCCAACGGGAACACCGCAAAGAAACGTTCCGCTTGAATCTCTGTCAACGAACAGAGTGCAAGAATCAACAACGGTTATTTTACCGCTTTCCTCCGTGGCAATAGCCAGCGTTCCCGCAATTGATAAAATACACGAAACGGCACATATCACAGCGACCGCTCTTTTAAATATATTCATACGCTTCTCCTTGTTTTTTATATTACTTATTCAGTATAACATTTTTGAAAACGCAAGTGTAGATATTTATTGTAAAAAATGCATTTTCGGCATTATAACAAAACGAAATGCAAAATAATTATGCAAACTACACAATAAAAAATATGCGTACCTTGCAAAATCCGCAAAGCACGCATATTTTAATTATATACCGTTTGTCATAACGCCCGCAGGCATTTCATTTGCCGTAAGGCAAATGAAATGCACAAGGTGCATTTAAAGAATCCCGCAAGGGATTCATTTCATTGCAAAACGCCTTTTGTTCGCTGTCAACGCAATGCCGACAAGAGCTACCGTCGCACATACAACGATAAGAATACCGTTATCACTTGTGTCGGGATTACGATGATTCGGGGATAAAAACGCCTGCAACGCATCGCCGCCTGATATTCTCCAGCCGTTTTCGGTATATTCAAAATCCATCGTTTTTTCGTATCTCTTCGTTATCTCGTATGATGCTGTCAACGCTACCGTATCGCCGTCTATCAATCTGATGGCATCCTTGATATCGTCACTTTCAATAAACGGTCCGCCGGGGGCTGCAGCAAATCCGTCGGCAATGTATACGTTTCCTTTATACACGTGTATTCCGCCGCAAAACAGATCGTGCTGTGAAACGTATTCCTCGGTCAAAAACGATTTAAAATACTTATCCCAATCTTCTA
>JAFYMA010000228.1 GCA_017556845.1 Clostridia bacterium
AGTCCCCTACGTATGAAATTTACGAGCATATAAGATTTAAATTGTGGATTTCATCAATACAAGATGTAAAAAAACTTTCTGCCAGGATAGAAATAAGATGTAATGACGGCAGTTCGGTTGCAGCGAGTATTTTACAGAATTTTTCTTTCTTAACTGTTGGCGACAATGTTTTTACATTTGATCTGGATCCAACGGGACTTGTTCCCGGTAAATATTTTGCACTTTTAGTAATTTACGAAGTGTCTGAAAACGGAATATATGATGATTTTGATGCCATATATCCAACTTTTGCATTTGAAGTAGTAGACACAAATAACAGTCTTGAAGTCAAATGGAATTTCAATACGTGGGGACGTATCAAATTACCTATTATGGAGTTTGAAAAGCATGATACCTAAAAAAATACATTATTGCTGGTTTGGCGGGGCGGAAAAGAGTAAGCTTGCGAAAAAGTGTATAAAAAGCTGGAAGAAAAAGTGTCCTGATTATGAGATAATCGAATGGAATGAAAATAATTATGACGTAACAAAGATCCCTTACATAAAGGAAGCATATGATGCTAAAAAATGGGGATTTGTTACAGATTATATACGATTAGATATTATATATAATTACGGCGGTCTTTATTTTGATACCGATGTCGAAGTTGTAAAACCTTTTGATTTTTTATTGCAATATAACGGTTTTGCTGGATTTGAAGGCGAACAATATGTGAATACCGGCCAGGGGTTTGGCGCTGAAAAAGGTAATTCTGTTATCAAAGCGTTGATGGATTCGTATGAAGATATTCATTTTTTGAAGCCGGACGGTACGTATGATCTAACCCCGTGCCCAATCAGTAATTCTAAAGTGCTTGAAGAACTGGGATTTGCTATGAACGGCAAATATCAGGAGGTCGACGGATTTGTCTTGCTTCCGACAGATTATTTATGTCCAATAAATTTTTTCACCGACAATGTGTTGCGGAAGACGGACAATACTATATCCATCCATCATTACGCCGCCTCGTGGTTTTCTAAGGAAGATTTGAAAAAGAAGGAACGCAGATGGAAAAATAACCGAAGAGCAGCGAGAAAACACGCGATAATAGATGCAATCAAATATTTTCCGCACAGAGTGTTTATAAGAATTTTTGGTAAAGATCAGTTTAATAAATTTAAAAATAGAATGAAATAAAGTCATAAATTTACGCAATTCAAATTTAACGACTTGCATTCTGTATGAATCATGTATATTATATAAGTGAATTGAAAGGCTGAGGGGTTATGAAAAAAATTATTGCGGTGATCGCGCTTGTTGCCTCGTTACTTGTTTTGCCGACGTATGCGGTATCCTTTAACAAGAATCAGGTAAATAAAGAGACACCGGAAAATCTGTCCAAAACGTTTTCAGCAGCAGCGGTTGTTGATGCTACGACAGATACGCTGATGTATACTGAAAACACAAGTGCGCAGATACCGGCATACGGCGGTGTCACAAGACTTATGACGGCTGTTACGATCGAGTATCAAAACAAAAAGAATTCTGTTATCAAAGCAGGATTTGATGAAAACGATTATGAGAATTATCTTGCATCGTTGTTGTTCCGTGACAGCTCGGATGCTGCCAAGGCTTTGGCTGTAGAGGTTGCGGGTTCGGAGGAAAGCTTCGTGGAAATGATGAATGCAACTGCCAAGCAGTTGGGCATGGTAAACAGTGTCTTTACGTCTGTAGACGGAAAAAGAGATGTTAACGCTGTAACAACCACGGATGATCTGTTGTTTTTGGTATATGAGGCTTACTCTGTTTCAAATATAAAATCTATTCTTAGATCAAATATATATTATTCCACGGATGGACAAGGCTCCTATTCCAGAGAATACAGCTTATTGAATAAGGAACACAAGTTTTATATTGATGCAGTAAACTTTTTTATGCCTGCGGATTTCGGAGATACGGGATTTGTTTCTATGGTAGGAATGATGACGATAGCAGGAAGAGAAGTAATCGCTGTTACTTATGAGTCAAACGGATATGCCACCGACTATAAAAACAATTACGCAACAGACCTGAAATATATTTACAATATGAGTTACGGAAAATACTATATTGCGGATCTTACAAACGTAGCAAAGGCTTTGGTTGCAGATTCCGACGGTTACGTATTGGCTGACGGAACTCACGTTTATGCTACTGTTGAAATACCGGAAGGACAGTCGGAGCGTCTTACTTTGCCTGTTTCTTATGGTGAGATCATACTTGATAACTACAAGACTTGTACTTTGGAAATAGCTCCGCTTCCTGAATCTTGTCCTTTGAACGAGGTTCTCACAACGGCAGTTCTCAAGTATAAAAACGATGAGCTTCTTTCTATGCGGTTGCGTGTAAACCGTATTGTTATGGAGGATGGCAGAGAATACCGCACCGAATACGAGCTTTACAGCGAAGAAGAAGGAGCTATCAAGGCAAGTGAGCAGTACAAGAAGAATGACTGGATATTTGCAGCAGGACTTGTTTGCGGCTGTGCAGTTATTGCAGTGGTTGTGGCGGAATTTCTCAAACGCCGCTTGATGTGAGAAGGGGGATAAAAATATGACGATCAGAGACATATTGTTTACGCTTTGCAGGCGTATGAAAATTATAGTTATATTTCCCGTTATCGTTGTAACGCTGTATTCGTACTGGAATTACACAACGCAAATGCCTACGTACTCATCTTCTGCCGTTTTGTATACGATTGATAAAAGCTCGACAAACCTGTCGGAAATAGCGATGGTCGAAAGACTTATGGTAAACTACAAGCTTTTGGCACAAACGAGCGAGATGAGAGAGCTTGTTTCCATATCCTTGGGTGAGTCGATAAGTGATACCGGTGTCAGCGTAAGCATTGACACTACAAATCATACGATGACTATACACACTCAAAACCGAAATCCCGCAAAAGCGGCAAACGTTGCCAACGTATATGCAGCGACGATAATAAATTATCTGAAGGATACGATGGGACTTACTAATATTACGTTTTTGGAAGAAGCACGTGTTCCGTCATCTCCGACAGGTCCGCTCAGAGAAAAGCCCATAATGATGGCAGGTATAATATCCACCGTTGTCGGCATTGCGGTAGTGTTTATTATTGAATATGCAAATACTACTATCAGAACCTCTGAGGATATTACCAAGAACTTCAATCTTCCGATTTTGGCTGAGATCGGAAAATACACAAAGGGCAAAAAGAAATAAGGAGGTAACAGTATGGATTTCAATATTTTAAGTGATTACAAAACGTTGGATGATAACGTTCTTGATTCCATTAAAACTTTGCGTACAAACATACAGTTTGCCTCTATCAGCCACGAAATAAAAACACTTGTTATGACGAGCTGTATCCCTAACGAGGGAAAAAGTACTATATCGACGTTTCTTGCGTTGGCTATGGCTGAAGCGGGAAAGAAAACTCTTCTTGTTGAATGTGACCTTCGTCATACAACGTTGCGTAAGAGAATGAAGATACCTCGCAGTAACGGTATGGTAAACTATCTGCAGGGCAATGTTTCTCTGGAGGAAGCAATTTCGGTCACAGCTTACGATAATCTTTATTTTCTTGATGCGGAAACCCGTGTTCCGAACCCTGTCGAGCTTATTTCCTCAAAGCCGTTTACGGATATGATGGACAAGCTCAGAGATATGTTTGATATAGTTGTGTTTGATACTCCGCCGATAGGCACGTTTATTGATGCGGCGCTGTTTGCGGCAAAATCTGATGCAACGATCGTTCTTGTAAAGCCCGGAGTTGTTGAAAAAAGACTGTTCAAAAAGTGTATCGAGCAGCTTGAAAAAGCGAATGCGAACATCATCGGCGTTATTTTGAACGGCACAGATCAGGTACACTCCGGATATTACGGCAAATATTACAACAGAAAATATTATAAATACGGTAAAGGTAAAAAATAATCATTTTGAAGAGGAGGGCGCATGACTAAAGGATTTGAACTTTTTGTGCGCCTTTTTTCTATGGCAGCGCAGGGAATACCCATAAATTCCGAGCTTATTTCGCAGCTTTTGAACAAAGATGGTACTGTCAATATAAACCTCATGGCGAGTGTTTCATTAGCTGCCTCACATCAGCAAGCGACGGGAATGATGGATCTTTCCTTTCAGGATCTTTACGTAAAGCTCCCGGGCTTTGAGTCTCAGGCATCCGTTTGTCTTTCAAAGGTGAAATCTCAGATAATGACCGCTATTTCCGTAACTGATGAAATATACACCTTGATGAATACACTTGAAAAAGATGGCATAACATGCTGTATTCTTAAGGGAATATCATTATCCCGGCTGTATGCAGTACCCGAATGCCGCATATCGTGTGATACGGACGTTTTGATATCTGAAAATGATGAGAATCGTGCGTATGAATTGATGAAAGACTTGGGATATAATGTTGTACCTCGCACTGAATACTCACATCATGCGACCTGCACGCACCCATACGCAGGAAAGGTGGAGCTTCACACAGACTTGTTTTTCGAGATGATAAATGATGTTATCTTTTCCGAAAACGATCTTGGCGAGGATATTTCAAATGAACGGTATGAATTTGAAATAAACGGATATACCTTTAAAACTCTCGGAATAACGGAAAATCTGATATATGTGACTATGCATCTTATACAGCATTTCGTCAGATCCGGCACAAGCGTGCGTCAAATGTGCGATCTTCTGATGTACTGCAAAAGGTATAAAAGCGAGCTTGATATGGAAAGATATTTTTCTATTCTCGATAAGCTGTCATACCGCGGAATATATAACGTCATTATGTCGTGCGGTGTTAAGTATATGAATTTTTCGGATGATGATCTTCCCGAGTTTGAGCTTTTGTCAGACGATGTGTGTGACGGTTTTATGACCGATATTGAAAACGGCGGTTGGGTAGGATCAAAGCGCAGTGAAAGCTTTACCGTTTTCCATACCTTCGGAAGCCTTAGGGCAAAAGGACGCGAAAAGGAATATAAGCAATATCTTAAAAAATATCAGCGTGAAAGAATGATAAGCTCCGTTTTTCCGAAAAGAGAACGCTTGATCGCAAAATTTCCATTTGCCAAAAATCCGTTGCTTATTGTTCCTGCATGGTTTTGCTGGTTACTGTACGGATTTAAATTGCTGAAAACGGGAGAGCTTGCCTCTGATGTGAAAGACCGATCCGACGTAAGCGAAGATGAGAAAAAGAGGCTTGAGCTTTTCGGCAGCTTAGGCATAATCAACACGGAGGATATATGAGTACGGAAAAGACGGATATTGAACAGGTGGTTGCCAAAAACGGCTTTTACATTACGCACCCAAAGGGAACGAGCATGCTTCCGCTGATATATCAAGGGCATGATACGGCGGTGATCGTACCTAAGGGTAAGCGATTGGAAAAATATGATGTAGCGCTGTATCGCAGAGTCAGCGGTGAGTATGTACTGCACCGAGTTATAAAGGTGAAGAAAGACAGCTACGTTATGTGCGGAGATAATCAGTATACATTGGAGTACGGAATAACAGACGGCATGGTAATAGGTGTTATGACTTAGCTTTTTCACGACGGTGAAAGCGTTGATCTTCATAGCAAAAAATATAAAAGCTATGTAAAAAGACGCGTTATAAGTATTCCGTACAGACGAATTAAAACCGAAGCTGCAAAAAAGCTGGTTAAGTTGAAAAATAAGAATAAATAAATATGGAAGAAAACAAAAAAGATAATATCACTGAAAAGAAAAAACGTAATAGAAAAGAAATATTGCACTTTATATGGCAAGTGTTTTTTAAAATACTTGTTTGTATTATGACGCTCGTTATCGTTGCCGCTTACGCAGTATTGAGCTTTTGCGCCACGGTTGCAGAAGGACCAAGTGAAACTGTAAGAGATATGCTTGTGCTTTCAGCATTGCAGGCAAGTGCGACAAAATGGGTGCCGGGGCTTTTTCTTGATGACGATACCGTTCAGGCGATACTTGATAAGAGCCATGAGCGCGTTGTGGAAGAGGTCGATTTCGACGATATTTCAGATTCAGATGATGACGACAGCGACGATGATAACGGACAGAGTGTTGATGAATGGCAGGGACACGAGGATGGAGTAAGACTTGATATCGTGGTCAGAAATACGTTCAAGGCTTACGTTATGGTCGTGAAGGATCCGTCAAGGGTATACACGGGCGTATCATCTGCTAATTTTGCATCCGCTTCAAAAGGTGAGCGTATATACACCGCCGCTGAAAAGCTCGGTGCCGTTGCGGCTATAAATGCCGGAGAATTTGAGGACAGAGGCGGAATGGGAAGCGGTGCAAGGCCGATGGGCATAACCGTTTCAGAGGGTAAAATAGTCTGGAATGACGGCTTGAAAAGAACGTTTATCGGTTTTGATAACGACAACAGGCTGATAGTCAAAGAGGGAATGACGGAAAGCGAGGCAAAGGAGCTTAATATCCGTGACGGCGTATCGTTTCAAAAGGGCAACGCTCTTATAGAAACGGTAGACGGTTCAACTATCGCATATACCGGAAGCGGCGATCTTGGCGTTGCTCAGCGTACTGCTATCGGTCAGCGTGCCGACGGTGCGGTAATATTGATAGTTACTGATGGAAGAACCGCAAGCTCTCTCGGCGCTACCAGAGACGATATAATAACGCTTATGCTTAAATATGGCGCGGTATGCGCAGGTATGCTTGACGGTGGCTCATCGTCGATGATGTATTACAGAGATTATATTGAAAAATATAACGTTGATAAAAGCGAGCTTGACGAGTATCAGCTTTTGGGCATCGTAAATAAATATAAGGCGTTCACGACTCCCAGACGCTTGCCCACGTTCTTTATGGTAAGGGGGCAGTGATATGACTAATAAGAATAAATCGCCCAATAAAATAATTATTGCAGTGCAAAGTGTATTCGGTTCTGCGCCGTCGCTTATATTTTATGCAGGTCTGTGTATTTTCATAGCAGTCGCAATATTCTTCGTCGGTCGGACGATGAATAAGGTTGAAAACGTGCTGAATGAATACGAAAACAGCTTGCCTAAATACGCTGTTGAATCGATCTTTGAGGAATATTTTGCAAATCCCGATTTTGACCGCCTTATGCTTCTTGCCGACTGCAAGGCGGAGGGCTTTAATACAAACGAGGATCTGAAGCGTCATTTTGAAGAACGTGTAAACGGTAAAAAGATCACCTGGGTATACGTAGCGGGAAGTGACAAAACGAAAATAAACGTGAAGGCTGACGGCGAAAAATTTGCACAGTATTCAATAAAAACGTCGTCGAATGTGACGGAAAACGGATTTGCAACGTATGAGCTTGATACGGTCAGACTGTATTACAAGGCACCGTACAGTGTTAAAATAAAAATTCCGTTCAACTACTCTGTGAGCGTGAACGGAGTTGTGCTGGGAGAAGAATATAAAACGGCAACGGGAATAACAAGCGATCTGCGTGATACGATCCCGGAAGGAACGTATAAGTTTTCTTATGACGAATATACGGTTGAAGATATGCTGTTTGAACATACACCGATCGCTTATAACAGCAAAAATGAAAAGACAGAGCTTGTGTATGATGAAGAAAGCAAAACCTTCTGTGCTGATTTTGCATACGATGAAGCACTTAAAAATGAATATAGCGATTTTGTAATAGACGGAGTTGAAGTATACGCCTCACGCATACAGAACGCCGCTACGATGAGCCAGGTGCGAGAGTATTTTGAGATCGGAACGGAAACATATGAGCGTATAAAGGATAATCCGGGCAGCTTTGTATGGGACTACGATTCGTGCGAGTTTGAAAATCAGTCGGCTGCCAGCTTTTACTCATATGATGAAAACACGTTTTCGTGCATCGTTAAGATCACGCAGGTAATGCACTGGACTAACAAAGAGGATTACCGTGAAAACGTCAACGTAACTCTTTATTTGAGAAAAGGCGATGACGGCGAATTTATGATATACGATCTTATAACAAATCTGTAAGAATTTTGATCGGCAAAGAAAGGAATTTAAAATGTCTGTTGCTCTTATACCGGGAACATTTGATCCTATAACGATAGGACACGAGGATATTATACAAAGAGCATCAATGCTTTTCGACGAGGTTATTGTGTGTATTTTCACTAATTCTGCAAAAAGCACGATGTTTACCGCAGATGAAAGATATGAATTTCTCTGTGCTACCGTGGAACAGTACCGCAACGTCAAGGCGGATATATGCACAGGCTTGCTTGCTGATTATGCTATGGAGCACAGATGTGACGCGATCGTAAAGGGAGCAAGATCCGGCGTGGATTTTGACTATGAATACAGTCTTGCATCCATTAACCGAGAGCTTGCCCCCGAAGTTGAAACGGTTATTTTACCGTCACGGTGCGAATTACTGCATATAAGCTCAACGATGGTACGCGAGCTTATCAAGTACGGAAAGGATTTTTCTCCCTTTGTACCCGAGGCAGTTAAAAATTTTATATGAATTTTAGTTATTTTTACTATTTGAATTTTTGCTTTAAATGTGATATAATATCTTTTGTATAGATATACCTATATGAAAAGCTTCTATCTATCAAAGAATGAAAGGCAGGCGAGTTGATATGAGCAGTACTGAAACTATAGTGAAACGTGAACAAGGCGAAAACGTTATTTACAAAAATAGCGGAATTTGTCGCATTGCGGAGATAAAGTCTATGAGCTTTGCTCCGGGAGAGGAAAAAACGTATTATATTCTTGAGCCTATATATTCTCAGGGCTCTCGTACATACGTTCCCGTTGATTCAGTTGAATTGAATGCTTGTATGCGTTCATTGCTCGATCAAAAGCAGATAGATGACGTCATTACTCAAAGTCAGACACAGGAGCTTGAATGGGTCGCAGATACAAAGCAACGTGCTGTTTATTGGAATGATGTGATATCAACCTATGACAGAGCGAAAATACTTGCTGTTATGCTTTGTCTCAACGAGCATAAATTGAAGCTTGAAAAAAATCGAAAAAAGATGTATGCAAGCGACCTTAAAACGCTGTCCTTGACCGAAAGAATGATAAAAGACGAATTTGCTTTCGTTCTTAAGATCCACAGAGACGAGGTAATGGACTATATCAACGAACGTCTTTCAAAATAAACGGCGTTTTTGTCAGATACATATTATACGGCATAGTGTCGGGTGTCATAAAAGCGTATAGCTCATCAGCTTTGAGCTCTGATTGAAAATCGGGCTTGTCAATGTGATCTGCAGGCTTTGTGATAATTGTGATGCTTTGCCGTTTTCTTATGTCTGCAAGAATGGCAGTTCCGTTTGTATTTGCGGCAAGAAGCTGAGTAAATGATGGTTTTTTTGACATCATTTCTTCTGTTATGCCAAGACATATATATATTATGGCGCGGCGTATTCTTGCGTTTGTATACCGTTTGGTCTGTGATATGGCAACAAGCTCCTCATAGCTTGTTGCTTTTTTTGCACAGCTTACTATCCTTTCATATAATCCGCCGCCGCATTCTGCATAAGGACCTTTAGCACTTTGGCGCAGAAGATGAAGAATTACCCTTTCTCCGTTTTCCATACGGGAAGGGAATTGTCCTTTTGACGAAACGGTGCGGTATATTTCTTCGGTTTGCT
The DNA here is from genome assembly GCA_017556845.1 of Clostridia bacterium. Lineage (GTDB taxonomy): Bacteria > Bacillota > Clostridia > Oscillospirales > CAG-272 > RGIG7213. The sequence continues at coordinate 9,614 of JAFYMA010000228.1, forward strand.
TCGGAATGTGAGAAAAAAATTCATCATCCTTGGCAATTTTCCGTAAGTATGATCCTGATACGAATGTATCTGATGATGTTAATGCGTTGTGATCTGATCCTATACGCTTGACTGTCATAGCGGTTATAAACGGGGCATATTCGTTTATCGCCTTGATGTATTCTATTCCGAGAATATTATTCGGCTTTGAAAGTACATCACACGAGCCGTATATATCTTCATAAGCTTTTGAAAGCTCCGAGGCGTAAGGCAGACCGTGCGGCAGCTTACTTAAAGCGTTTTTGAAGCGTTCACTTGAAAGACGCTCGGCGCACAGCGAAAGCTCATCAATATCTCCGCTTTCCGATCCGAAAAGTAAAGCGCATTTCTTTCCTTGCGCAAAATTTGCTGCTATTTGCACAGCTCCCTTTGCGAATACTTCAGCGCAAGCGCATGAATATACGGTCGGAAGTGAGATAACGAGATCGGCAGAGCATAAAACGGCGCATTTAGCCCTTTCGTATTTGCCCAAAACAGAACATTCGCCACGTTGCGTAAAATTACCGCTCATAATGCAGATCACGGGAGCGTTTTTGCTTATTTCTTTTGCTTTTTGGATGAGATATTCGTGTCCTTTGTGCATAGGGTCGAATTCACATACTATAAAAACAGCATCAAAAATCATAAAAAAACTCTTTCATAATTAAAAAATATGGAATTTTCAATTCTTTTTCGGTTTTTGGTATTGAATTATTTTTAATATAGGTGTATAATATTATATAACATATTTATAAATAAATCAAGATTAAAAAAATAGGAGAAAAAAATGAACGTACTTGTTGTAAATGCAGGCTCTTCCAGCTTGAAGTATCAGCTTTTTGATACTAACACTAACGAGGTTCTCGCAAAAGGTATTTGCGAACGTATTGCAACCGAAACTGCAAACGGAGTAGGTGCAGAGGGTAGGATCGAGCATCGCAAGGGAAGCGAGCCCAAGATCGTTAAGGATATCCCCATGCCCAACCACGCAGTTGCTACGAAGATACTCGTTGATACACTTACAGATCCCGAAATCGGCGTTATCAAGGATATGAGTGAGATCGAAGCAGTAGGTCACAGAATCGTCCATGGAGGTGCATACTTCTCCGAGAGCGTGCTCGTAACTGACGATGTAATATCAAAGCTTGAGCTTTGTAAGGATCTTGCACCCTTGCATACAGTTCCTCACCTTATGGGTATTGCAGGCTGCACAGCAGTTATGCCCAATACACCCCAGGTTCTTGTATTTGATACTGCCTTCCATCAGAGCATGCCTGAAGAGGTATATCAGTACCCCATCCCCTACGAAATGTATGAAAAATACCAGATCCGCCGTTACGGTGCTCACGGTACATCACACAGATACGTAGCAGGCGAAATGCAGAAGATAATGGGCAAGACAGAGGGAACGAAGATAGTAACGTGCCACCTCGGTAACGGTTCTTCCATAACGGCTGTTAAGGACGGCAAGGTTCTTGACACAAGTATGGGCTTTACTCCCCTTGACGGTCTTATAATGGGTACACGTTGCGGATCTATCGACCCCGCTATCGTTCCCTTTATAATGGAAAAAGAAGGTTTTACACCCGCTCAGATGAATGAGTTTATGAATAAGAAGTGCGGCTTCCTCGGTGTTTCCGGTATTTCTTCTGACAGCCGCGACATCGAAAAGGCAGCATCTGAGGGTAACCACAGAGCGATCCTCACAACAAAGATACTTGCATATCAGATAAGAAAGCTGATCGGTGCATATACCGCAGCTATGGACGGTCTTGATGCTTTGGTATTCACAGCTGGCTTGGGTGAAAACAACCCCGACCTTCGTGAGCGCGTTTGCAAGGAGCTTACATATCTCGGTATCAAGATGGATACAGAAGCTAATGCAAAGGCACATCACCAGTCCGATACTATAAAGCTTTCAACGGATGATTCCAAGGTTCTTGTATACCTCATTCCCACAAACGAGGAAAAGGTAATTGCATCCGATACAGAAAGACTCGTTAAAGAACTGAACAAATAAGATAAATATGCATCGGCTTTGCCGATGCATATTTTTTTCAATATATTCAAATGCTCAATATTGACATATAAATACCGTTTTGATATAATGGGTAGGAAGAAATAAAACGGAGATTGAAATGAAAAAATTTATTTGCTTGGTGATCGTATCTGTTTTGATGCTGACATCGTGCTCAAACGTCAAAAAAGGAAAGATGGAGCAGGTCTGCTCATATGCAGATGACGGTAAAGTACTTACCGATATGCAAATGCTTAACGGTAACGAATACGCATATCTTTATGCATTTGACAATAAATATACGGTGCATTCTGCCGCACAAAACGGAGAAAATGATAAAATTCTGTACGAAACTACCGGTAATGCGTATATAAATGAGATATATGCAAACAACGGCATAATCGCTTTTTTTGAAAGAATAATGTATTCAAATAACGATGAAAGGTGCACGCTTAAGGTCATCGACACGCAAACACAAAGCGTATATACCCCTTATGAAAAGGTTATAGTGTATTCAAAGGCGGATATTCAGTCAAGATTTATCGTAATACAGGATAAAAGCGTTTATTATATCACAACGTCGTTCGTTCTCAACAGATCAAGGGTAATGAAATATACGATAGGCGATGAAGAGCCGACGGAGCTTACGAGCGTTGATCTTACTGAAAACGAGTTAACGTATAATCATTCTGTAACTTCATTAAGCGGAAGCGGAAAAAAGCTTGTGCTTACGTGTCTTGACGGATATACGAATTACCTTGCACTTGTAGATATTGATACGGGTGAATGTGAGAAAAAGAAAATACTGAGCGATGACATAGGAGTAGTATATTCAACGTCATACGATTCATCAACGGGTGATATTGTTATGTACTATTCTACGTTTGATGAAGACGGCGTGTATTTATCAGAAAGCATCGGCACAACTTCGTTTACAAGCGACAAAATAAAAACTCTTTACAATGTGGGAAAAAATGAAGACGTGATATTTGAAAGCGTAAATTTGAATAACGGTTGTGCAGTTTTCGGTATACAAAGCAAGAAAGAAGACGGCAGTATAACTAATACAAGCTATATTTTTGATATTTCAAGCGGCAAGGGCATATCGTATAACAACGGATATGATGCGTGGGTCGAAAATGATGTATTGTACGTACTGCGTCTTGAGAATGGCGTAACGTCACTGAATAAAACGAAGATCTCAAAATAATATAAAAAATCAGATAAACTGCGGGACTTTATTAAAGGTCTCGCAGTTTTACTCGAATGATGTTGTGTCAGTTTTTTAAAAAGAAAGACAATAGAATAAAGCTTGAATATTATCAACTGTTATGTTATTATAATATGGGTTTGGGCTTAGCCTGTTAAAGTATTTGTGCTCACAAATAAGATAAGAACTCTGAATAAGCTCGATCAATAAAAATTTGCAGGTAAGTTGATATGCAGAAAGTCATTGTAATCGGTTGTCCCGGAAGCGGAAAGAGTACATTTTCTAAAGAGTTGCACAAGATCACGGATATTCCGCTTTTTCATTTGGATATGATATTCTGGAATGCAGATAAAACAACTGTTGAAAAAACCGTTTTTCTTGATAGATTATTGAAAATAATTCAAAATGACGAGTGGATAATTGATGGCAATTATGCTTCTACAATGGAGTTAAGGATGCAAGCGTGCGATACTGTAATTTTTCTTGATTATCCGGTGGATGTTTGTCTTAACGGTATCAAGGAACGAAAAGGAAAAGCACGAGGAGATATGCCGTGGATCGAATCAGGTGAAGACGATGCGGAATTTATTGAGTTTATAAAAAACTACAATTCACAAAGCAGACCAAAAGTAATGGAATTATTGAATAGATATAGTTACAAGGATATTATTATATTTTCAACTCGTGCACAGGCAGAAGAGTTTTTAACTGAAATAAAACGAAAAAACGTAATTTGAAGAGGTGTCAAAATGAGTATAATACAAAAATTTTACGATAATATGGCAACTCATTACGATAAGCTGTTTCTTGATTGGAACGCAGCTACCAAGGAGCAAGGCGTATTACTGCAAAGTATTTTCAAAAAATTCAATTGCGATAACGGTGCGAGCGTGCTTGATTGCGCTTGTGGGATAGGAACGCAGGCAATAGGGCTTGCCGCGCTTGGCTACAATGTAACTGCATCTGATATAAGCTATGGCGAGCTTGCTGAGGCGAGAAAAAGGGCGGCAAAAGCGGGGGTTGACGTTCGCTTTGTCAATGCTGATTTTTGTGCATTATCAGATATCTTTTCCGAAAAATTTGATATTGTTATCGCTATGGATAATGCGTTGCCGCATATGCTTACAAGCGAAGATCTGCACAGAGCCGTAAAAAGCATTGCAAATCAAATCAAGGATAACGGAATTTTTGTGGCAAGCATAAGAGATTATGATGCTTTGCTTCAGGATAAACCGCCGTATTCTCCGCCGTATATCTACGAAAGCGAAAAAGGCAAGCGGGTATCATTTCAAACTTGGGTTTGGAATGGTGACAGATACAAGCTCACGCAATATATCATTGACGATGGGGAAGCGTTGCAGATCAACAAATTTGAATGTGAATACAGAGCAACTCTCCGAGAGGAGATAACATATTTGTTTACTGCCAACGGCTGCAAAGAAGTAATATGGATGTTTCCCGAAGAAACGGGATTTTATCAGCCGATATTTGTTGCCGGAAAATAAACGAACTTGAAGTAAAATCACCGACAGATCATCAAGATCCGTCGGTGATTTTTAATATCCTTATAAGAATCAGAATTTTTACTGTTTTTTTATGACTGAAGCTGAGTCAAGCCGTAAGACTCACGCAATGACATATTATCATACTCAAGGTGCGTATTGTTTATGATAGCTGTAACGAATATCGGCGTCGTTATATCCTTGCCGCCGACAAGATCTCCGTGTAAAGCCGACTTTGAATCTGACGAGTATTTTATATAAAGAAAGCCTTTATCTGTCGAATTGCCCATCGTTGCACTATGATACGATACCGTGCCGTCACCTGTATTTGATTTTTCGTATTTGAACGATCCGTCAGAGAGGATGTTTATTATATCCGTAGTTTCTTCGCCGTTGCCGACGATATAATACGAATCTACCTTTTGCGTTATATGGCCCTTATCTGTAAACATACGCTTGTTATATTCGTATGCTTCGTTGTAAAATTCCTCGTTCCATCCATCTACATACGAGCTTAAAAGCTCTATTTCTTCGCTATAGCTTTTTACCTTAACACCGTCCTTGCACAAGGATGCACTCCAATTCTGCTCAAAGGGTAAAAGTGCATAAAGAGCAGGAATGGCAGGACAGATATCTTTTATAGCAGGCGAAATGAACGATCCTGCAAGCGATCCTAAAACATTTCCGGAAAGCATCGCTTGTGATGCAAGCGTTGAGCCAAGATATGGCGTGCCGAGTGTTATAAGCTTGCTGACAGATTTTTGCTGATCCTTTCCGAGTGCAATATACTGGCTTGCGACGATACCGCCCATACTGTGAGCAATAAGCGTTACCTTGCCGTATTCACGATCATTGATAAATTCATCAAGCTCTTTTGCTGAAAAATACGGATTAAGGCGCCAATCGTATGAAAAGAAAACAACGTCGGTCTTTTCCTTGAAAACATCATATACTGTATTATATAATGACTTATATGTATTAAACGTACCGTAATTCGTTTCTGATTGCGGATCGTTTATGATAGGCGAGGCAGTTTTAA
>JAFYMA010000229.1 GCA_017556845.1 Clostridia bacterium
AGATACAGAGCTACCAAGGTCCGCTCGTGGAGTGATTCAAGATATAATTATACCGAAACGAGCTTTTATTCATTACAGAGAAACGGAAGCATGGGATTTGAGCACGTTCCCGTTGACGGCTCGTCAAAAATGGACGATACGCTTATGGAATCATTAGAGCCGTTTGACTTTTCTCAGGCGGTCGATTTTCAGACGGCATATCTTTCGGGCTATCTTGCCGACAAATATGACGTCGATGAAAAATCAAGCATCGAAAGGGCTAACCAAAGAATTAAAACGTCAACCGAAAAGGCGTTTGCAAAAACGTGTGTTGGCTATACGACGGTAGTTCCCGAAAGCACGGGAATATCTCTTTCAAACAATAAAGCGACGTATGCGCTTTACCCCGTATGGCTTATGAACGTCAAGTGGAAGGATAAAAGATATACCTTTGCAATGAACGGTCAAACAGGCAAGTTCGTGGGAAATCTTCCTATGGATAAGGGTGCATACAGACGCTGGTTCGCACTTTATTTTGCAATTGCGGCAGCTGTGGCTTTTGCTCTGAGCTGGCTGATTATAGCGTAACGGAGGGCGGATATGAAGAAGATATTATACGTTTCTTTATGTGCACTTCTGTGCGTATTGATGATCCTTCCCGTTATGGCGCAAGGACCGTCACGTTTAGTTGATAATGCGGATATCCTGACTGAAGCGCAGGAGCAAAACGTGCTTTCAGTGCTTGACAGACTCAGCGAAAAGAACAAGTGCGATATCGTTATCGTTACGACTAACGATACGGGCTCAAAGACGATGATGGAATATGCCGATGACTATTTTGATTATAACGGTTATTCCGAAAACGGCGTTCTGCTGCTTGTCAATATGCAAAAAAAGGATATGTGGATATCAACCAGCGGAACGTGTATTGACAAAATACCCGATGTTGATGTAGTATTCGATGTGTTCTCGAACTATATATCGAACGGTGAGTATGAGAAGGGCTTCATTACTTTTGCGGAAGCCTGCTCAAATGAGCTTTCTTCTGATATTTTCGATCATGTTATTGATCCCGATGTGCCGCAGGAGTTTTCACGTCTTGTAGACAATGCGGATCTCCTGACTGAAGCGCAGGAGCAAAACGTGCTTTCAGTGCTTGACAGACTCAGCGAAAAGCACGAGTGCGATCTCGTTATCGTTACGACCAACAATACGGGCTCAAAGACGATGATGGAATATGCCGATGACTATTTTGATTATAACGGTTATTCCGCAAACGGCGTTCTGCTGCTTGTCAATATGCAAAAAAGGGATATGTGGATATCAACCAGCGGAACTTGTATTGACGAAATACCCAACGTTGATGTTTTGTTTAATCAGTTTACGGATTACATATCGTTCGGTGATTATGAGGAAGGCTTTATCGTTTTTGCGGAAGCCTGCTCGGATGAGCTTTCCCCAAATGTTTTTGCATGTATCGTCATTGCAGTTATTGCAGGACTGATAGTTGCTCTGATCGGTACGGGAATCTTGAAAAAACAGCTCGTTTCCGTTCAGAAAAACGATAACGCTAACTCTTACGTTCGCGAAGGAAGTCTTAATCTGACTGTTAACAGCGACAGATTTCTTTACAGAAACGTTTCGAAAACTGTACGTCAGTCATCTTCATCCTCGGGCGGTTCTACTCACAGAGGCTCATCCGGAAGAAGCCACGGCGGCGGCGGAAGACGTTTTTGATAAAGTGATAAAAGTGATATATAAGAAAATGCCTGATATGAGTGTCAGGCATTTTCTTGTTTTTATTTTATCACGATAAATTTTCGTCATTTATTGACACCTTCGGATTTGTATGATATAATGCAGATGCAGGTTTTTATAAAGGGGAATAATATGACTCACATAGAATTTTTTGATAGTAATGATATAGAAAACGTGTGCTCTTGTATTGCATCAGATCCGTTGCCGGACAAGGTATATCTGCTTTGCGCAAGCGAAAAGGAGACAAAGGTACACGCTGAAAGATACGAAAGACTTTTTGCCCAAAAGGGAGCAGATACGAAATTTATACCGAGGTCCGTCAACAGAAACGATCTTATGCAGGTCGTTAGCAAGATCGAGGATCTTATTTTGGAAAACGATGATGATTTTGCTTTTGACTTAACAGGCGGTGACGATCTGTGCCTTGTCGCAGTCGGTATTATTGCAGAGCGTTATAAAAACAGAAAATTTCAGCTTCACAGATACAATATAGAAACCGGAAAAATGATAGATTGCGATGATGATAAGACGACGGAATACCATTCGCCCGTAAAGCTTACCGTTGAAGAAAATATCTGTCTTTTCGGCGGTAAGGCGTCAAAAACGTCTGATGACGGACTTCTTCACGATCAATGGAACTTTACAAAAGAATTTCTGTCTGACATTGCAGTTATGTGGTCTATAATGAAAAAAAACACTCCTACCGTATGGAATTCCCTTAGCAACATACTGCAATACGCCGCAAAAAATTCACCTGCGGATGACCCGCTTGCAATAAAAAGCACGATGACTTATCTCAGAGGAATTGCGAGCTTCCAGAATAACAGATTGGACAAAAACAAGAAAAATCTCATACAGGCGCTTTCTCAAAAAGGATATATCACGCAATATAAGTGCGACGAAAATGAAAACGTCTTTTATATAAAATTCAGAGACGAGCAGATAAAACGCTGTATTATGAAATCCGGTCAGCTTATGGAGCTTAAGGTGTTTGCGGTCATGCGTTCTGCCAGAGAAAAAGACTCGTCAATGCTCTTTTATAACGATGTCAAAACAAGCGTCGATATAGATTGGGACGGTAAGCTCCGAACGGAAAACGGCGATACCGAAAATGAAATAGACGTTATGGCAATGCACGGTATAGTTCCCGTATTCATATCGTGTAAAAACGGAAACGTTGATAAGCATGAGGTGTACAAGCTCAATGCGGTCGCTGAACGCTTTGGTGAAAAATACGCCAAAAAGGTTCTTATAACGAATGCGAAAGCGGAAGATATACACTCAACTGTCATCAGGGCAAAGGATATGGGCATACGTGTTATTTGCGAATTTTACAAAATGAACGATGCAGCTATGGAGCAATGCGTAAAGGAATTCATCCATAAGTGCTGATATAACTGTAAAACGGCGGGAACGATCCCGCCGTTTGCTTTTTTATATAGGTAAAAACTCCTGTGCGATAGCGGAGCTTACGAAGTGCTGAACGCTTTCTTTTCTGCTGATAGCTGCCCAGCATTTCATATATGCGCATGGCAGTGAGCAAAAGGGAAGCGCCGTTATACCGAGCGATTCGTACGATTTTGTACTGACGTATCCCTCCGAGGAGTAAATGCTTGATACGAACATCGGAATATTTTGTTCCTTTGCCGATCGGCAGAATGATACAAAAGCATCCGAAGACGTATTAAGAGTACCTGAATGGTACGGATAAAATATTACGGCATCGTAATCTGAAAGCCGGTAGCTATATCTGTCGGCAGGATGGCTGTGAATAAGTAAAACACGTGAAGACGGTGAATACGTAAAGGCGCCGAGCCCGTCTGTTTGATCGCTCGTTACGTATCTTTTATTTAATACGGTATCATGTGATTCAGCATCGCAAAAGGCGAACGGCTCGCCGTCAATACTGTACAGCTCCGAGGAGCATTCACCGTGTGATAATACTCTCGTTGCCGTATGGATACATATTTTTTCATCAAGCGTATTTTTATAGCTTATGAATACACCGCATTGATTTTTGCGTATAAACGATACTGCGCCGGCAAAGTTGATGTCTCCGTTTGTGTTTTTATCATTCAACGGACTTGCGGCAGATACCAGAACTATCGGCAAGGGGCATTTGTTGAACGAATAAGCAAGAGCGGCGGCGGTATATTGAAGAGTGTCAGTGCCGTGCGTTATGATGATTCCGTCATAGCCCTTCGAAATATTATTTTCAACAGTGCTTAAAAGAAGATTAAGCTCGTTTGAAGAAAGCTGCTCGCTTAAAACTGAGTAAGGACAAAGTGTGTCGAATTCTTCATCGCCGCGCGAAAAACTATCCTTATACATTTTTAAAAGAGTGTATTTGGCGTCGTTTTCAAGATCGCGCCAGCCGTCCTTTTCGGTACATCCTATAGTGCCGCCTGTGAATATTACGAGAATTTTCATAAGACCACTCCCAATATCTTAATCGGAAATAATATTTTTTACCCAGAAGCCGTTTTTGACAAGAAGTATCCCCAAAACTGCCTTTACTACCGATACGGCGTGTACTATGGCGAATATCGTCAAAAAGGGAATTGCGGTAAAATGGCTTAAAATATATGCAAGCAAGACGTTTACAAGCCACATAAAGCCGTTGTCAAATATGAACGTTACAAGCATTTTTCCGCCTGAACGCATAGCAAAATACGATGCGTGGGTAAGAGCCTCAAACGGCATTACAAGGGCTGTTATCTGCATAAGACTTGTAGCAAGGTGCCGTATCTGATCGTCGGTGTTGTATGCCAGCGGAATGAATTCCGCGCATATTGCATAAATCACGGCAATGACCGTTGCAACCGAAAACGAAAACGTTATCAGCTTGTACGCAGTGCTTTTCGCATTCTTTAAGTCACCCGAGCCGAGCATCTGTCCTAAAATAATACCTATCGCCGCACCCGTCGCCATATATGCTATTGAAAATACGTTCCAGAATGTTTGTGAAATGTTGCAAGCGGCAACAGCGTCAAGTCCGCGCTGAGAATAGCACTGATTGATCACCGCAAGCCCCGATGCCCAAAGAGTTTCGTTGAGCATAAGCGGAAGCCCTTTTATAAGCAGCTGACCGACGAGCTTTTTCGGAATGCGGAAGCCTTTATACAAGCCCTTAAGAAACGGATATTTTTTGATTTGTAAGTGAGATGCCGCAGCAACTATCGCAATTTCCGTAAAGCGTGATATAACTGTAGCTACAGCTGCACCGGCAACACCCATTTCGGGCAGACCGAATTTTCCGAATATAAGCAGATAGTTCAACACCAGGTTTACAACAACGGCACATACGCCCGAGATCATCGGCAGATTAGGCTTTCCGCCTTCTCTTAACGTACTGCTGTAGCATTGTACCGCAGTGAAGGGAATAAGACCTATAAGCATTATCTTCATATAAGCCATCGCATATTCAGCAGTTGCAGCTCTGTCGGTAATGCCCTCGTCCCCCTTCATATAAAGGTCGATGAGCCATTCGCCGCAAAACGTGAAAAGAAGTATGCCGATCACCGTTATCAATCCGCAGAAAAGCAGCTTGAATCTGAACGTGTGGCGAACACCCTGCTCGTCGTTTTTGCCAAAAAACTGAGCACCGAATATACCTGCACCGGAAACAGCACCGAAAACACATAGGTTGAACACGAAAAAAAGCTGGTTTGTGATGGCGACACCCGTCATTTGAGGAGTTCCCACCGCACCTATCATAATGTTATCAAGCATATTTACGAAGTTCGTAATGCCGTTTTGTATCATTATCGGTATCATCAGTATCAAAAGCCGTTTGTAAAATGCTTTATCTCCGATCAACATTTTAATCATATATTCACCGTATCCTTTGATGTTATCCGTACGATTATATCATAAACGTATTTTATTGTCAATTGAAATGCATAATAAGCCGTAAAAAATAAATTTTATTTAAGTTTAAATCTTCCTGTTGCAAATTATTTTTATTCGTGATATAATGCGTAAAAAATGAAAGGAATTTTTTTATTATGGATATCAAGGCAAAGATCGAAGAATTGGTCGAAAAGATCAAAAGTGACGATAAGATAGCGGAAAAGTTTCAGAATGACCCTGTAGCAACGGTTGAGGAGCTCGCAGGCGTGGATCTTCCCAACGATCAGGTCCAGAAGGTCGTTGACGGTATAAAGGCAAAGATATCGCTTGACTCTATTTCCGATAAGCTCGGCGGTCTCGGCGGACTTTTCGGTAAGAAATAATAAGCTTTTTGAGATATAAAAAGCGTAGGGAACGAAAGCTCCTTACGCTTTTTATGTTGCAAAGTGCTGAATGAATACGGATTTTTTATAGCGGTGTTCATTCGTGCGTTATTGTCGGCGTTTTTTCGATCTTCTGCCGATATATCTGTTTACGGTTTTTTTGTAGTTCAGATATTCCTGTCCGAATGACGAAAGCAGGAATTCCTCTTCCACGTTTACTATCTGCAAATGAAATATAAAAGTACCGAGAGTTGACAGTATAAACAGTATCGGATTGAAAAACATCAGTAAGATTCCGATATAAACAAGATCAAAGCCTAAAAATGCAGGATTTCTGCTGAATGCGTAAATGCCCGTTGTTACAAGGGCTGTTTTTTCGTTTTTGCTGACACCGGCACGCCAGCTGTCAGCCATTTGCAATACGGAAAAAATGAATATGCAATTGCCGAAAACCGCCAA
>JAFYMA010000023.1 GCA_017556845.1 Clostridia bacterium
TGCCTAAAAAAATGCCGCTTACAAGCAGTGTCGGCACTATGTACCGAAAGTCCATGGTACAGTTCTGAGGATAGTCAAAGCAGAATTTTACGTATAATGCCAACGTAACTGCATAGAATATCACAAATGCAATATCATATATACTTTTCCTGCATTTTTTATACAGATCCCTTGCCGTAACAAATATCATAAGAACGAAAGAAATAACTGCAAGAAAAACGGAAAGTATAAGAAGCACCCAGGCAAGAATTTCACAAATCGCACTTTCCTGCCCAAGTGTATACTCACCGAACAATGATGTTTTGAACATTGCCAGCGGTATATTCCAGTCAAGCGTAACACCTTCACAATAAGCATACCATCCCGACTGTGTAAAAGGAGTTGTAAGATTGGAAAAATCGAATAACCTTTCAAAAACGGTATATCCTGATATGTCAAGAAATTTTATTTCATCAAGCTTCGGAACATATGTAAACGGCAAGCCGTAAAGAATATTGCTTCTTATCTGCCACCACAAGCCCAAAGGAAAACAAATAGCAGCAAATACCGAATATTGCTTTAAAAGAACCGGAAAAGTCGTATTACGTTTTTTTATAAAGCTTTCCAAAAGACTTACCGCAAACAGAAAAGCTATGGGAAATGCAACATACGCTCCCGAAAGCTTTGCCATCATAGAAGCACCGATCGAAAGCGCGGTCATTATAATGCTTTTAAAGCTTTGAAAATTATACCAGCGCAAAGCCCACAGTAATGCCGAGAACATAAGTGCGATCGACAAAATATCATTATTTACGGAAGCCGAAAGCATAAAAAATGACGGGTGCAAGGCTATAATCGAAACGCATATACACGCTGAACTATCCTTAATACCTATCACACGCGCTATCTTATACGTTGTGATCATACATACACAGGAATAAAATGTCGTAAGCAGCTGTATGTTTTCGCACGCTGAATAAAAGCCGAATTGTAAAACAGTCTGCACTCTTACCCAAAGGGCTGATATAATATGATGCAGCGGCGGATGATAGAATTGACCTGTATCAGAAGGGTCAATTACGGGAAAGGAGCCATTATATAAATGGTATATATACGCGCCGTGGCCCTTATACTCATTGGAAAAGCCCGATACGTCGTGCTGCCAACTGAGTACGTTTGTATTGAGTACATACACGATACGGATAAAAAAGCCGCACAAAATAACAAATAAAAGCAGCTTTTTTCCCTTCGGCGCTTTTATTATCAGCATTATCGACGTTATGCACAGCAAGATAAAGGATAAAACCGATACAAAAACGAAAATGATCGGTATTCTCGCCTTTGATGAAATATTTATTCCGATCAGCGAAGCACATGCAATAAAAGCAGACAGATAAGGATGTGAAATTATAATTTTATAAAGCTTATCAGCTACATTCATTTTTCCTCGTGATACTCCTTATCGGTATTTACGTTCCATACAGGCTCTTTGCTCTTGCATTTATTTTTTACAAGCTTTACAGCCTCCATTGCGGTCGCCATAGAGTGATCCATATTATTGTATCTGTGTTGACCGTTTCTGCCAATGCAGAACAGATTTTCTATTTTATCAAGATAACTTCTTACAGATCCGAATTCGTTGTAAGTGCCGAAATACGCAGGGTACGCCTTTTTGACCTTGATACGAACACTATCAATGACGTCTTCTCTGTCAATAATGCCTATTTTTGTTATTTCATCGAGTGCAAGCTCTGTAAACTGCTCGTCTGTCATATTCCACATTTCGTCATTTTCATTGCAAAAATATTCAAGACCTATCCATACGGTATTATCCGGATCTTTAACCATATACGGCGACCAGTTGTTGAATATCTGCAAGCGTCCGATCTTAACGTCACGCTCCTGGATATATATCCAGCAATCCGGAACGATATTGCCAAGCGTCTTCATTTTCGTTTTATTTTGGATTTTTAGCTTTTTCGCCAAAATGCCGACGGTCATAAAATCTCTGTAAGGTAACGCCGATGCCACTCTGCTAACATTCTCGGGTACACTGTCTCCCATAGCGGAAATGAGATCTTTTACAGGCATACTTGAAAAGAAGTAGTCACCGCAAAATTCCGTTCTTTTGCCGTTGCATACACCTTCAACGGAATTTATTTTTTCGCCGTTCAGCGTTACTCTGTCTACCTTAGTATTCATAACTATCTCGCCGCCCATTTCAACGATCTTTTCGGCGGTTATTTCCCAAAGCTGCCCGGGACCCCTTTTGGGGTACAGATACTGCTCTATCAACGATGTTTCTATATGCTTGGAGTTCCCTTTAGCAAAAGGCTTTTTCAGCATCTGCCACACCGCTTTGCGAAGCGAAAGCCCCTTTACCCTCTGCGCTCCCCAATCAGCACCGATCTTTTCGGGATTGACCCCCCAGAGCTTTTCTGTATAATCTTCAAAAAACATACGGTAAAGCGGTGCGCCGAAGCGGTTTATATAGAAATTTTTAAGGTTGTCCTCTTTCTTCTTGAAAACACAGCTGTATAAATATCCGAAGCCCGCCTGAACAGTCCTTAAAAACCCCATATTCTTCAGCGTTTCAAATTTGAGCGTAATAGGATAGTCGAAGAATTTACGCAAGAAATAAATACGTGAGACACGGCGTCTTATAAGCATCGTCACGTCATCCTTTTCGGGATCGGGACCTCCCTTATTATATTCCTTTTCGTTCTTCAGAATTATATCGTCATACGCCGGCTTGCCTTGCGTCGGCATAAGCTGCTGCCAGAGCTCTGTAACTCTTTCGTCCTTTGAAAAAAAGCGGTGACCGCCTATATCCATTCTGTTTCCTTTATAGCATACGGTTTTGGAAATACCGCCGATTGCATCGCTTTCTTCGATAATTATCGGCTTGATATCCGTTTTTTTCAGCAGCTCATAAGCGGCTGTCAGCCCCGCAGGACCTGCACCGATGATTATAGCATTTTTTCTGTTTTGCATATAGATCTCCATTCTACCGAGATTTCTGTATTGATTTTTTTGATTTTCTATCTGTTTTATTATACTATAGCACAAATCGGTAATTAAATGTATAAATATTAACTTTTGGTTACAAAGAACACTTGAAATTTCCGCAACAATATGATAATATTACAGTGAAATTTCGGAAA
This sequence comes from Clostridia bacterium, assembly GCA_017556845.1. Classification (GTDB taxonomy): domain Bacteria; phylum Bacillota; class Clostridia; order Oscillospirales; family CAG-272; genus RGIG7213. The sequence continues at coordinate 3,144 of JAFYMA010000023.1, forward strand.
GGAAATATTAAATATGAAAAAAAAGCTATTGGCTTTTACCATGTGCTTGCTGATGGTATTGCCGCTATGTGCATGCTCAGCAAAATCTGACGGAAACGAAACAAGTGCTTTCGGCCCGTCCGCTGTCGAAAGTGATGACAGTCTTTATGAAATCGACCTGCCGCCCGAAAATTACAGTGAAAAGGATTTTGTAATACTCTGCGAGGGCGGAGCAGGATCATTCTGGGCAAATGACGAGGACACGTGGCTTGAAGAAGATTCGGACGACGGAGTAAAAAGCGCAATATATCAAAGAGTTCAGCAGATGAAGCAGCAGTACGGAATAAACGTAGTAGTAAAAAGAAGCGCTTCAACAACATCAGATCTTCACACAAGTATTACAGCAGGCGATAAAGCGTACAATGCCGTATTCGCCTTACAGTCACGCATTACGTCAAGCGCCGCAAACGGCGATCTTATGGATCTTTACGAGGCTGAAAACATTGATATGTCAAAGGGCTATTGGGATCAGAACATTCCCGAGCTTCTTTCAATATCAAACAAGCTCTTTTTCACAACGGGTGATATACTGACTATGGAAGAAAGAGCTTCGTGGGTAATGACGTTCAATAAAAAAATGGCAAAGGCGAGAAATATGCCCGATCTGTATCAGCTCGTCAAGGACGGAGACTGGACGCTTGATAAATTCAACGAGCTTATTGCCGATATTTCCGACGACGATAACGGCGACGGTATAATGGATTATACAGACACGTATGCTTTGGCATCGCATGACGATAATGCTCTTGGATTTTTCTATTCATCCGGTCTGCGTTTTGTCGTTAAAGATAATAACGATATCCCAATATTGAACATAGCCGATTCCGAAAAAATGCTGAA
>JAFYMA010000230.1 GCA_017556845.1 Clostridia bacterium
AGGGTTCGTGATCTGATTCTGGAATGCTATTATAACGGGCTTACCGTCGATCGTGAACCAAGTATCAGGGCAATAATTCTTTTCATATATTGCAGAATATACCTGATTTACAACGGTTGATGAATTAGTATTCGTATAGAACACTACCTGAGGTGTATCCCAGCCCTGCTCTCTCATTTCGTGCAGAAGCTTCATTACAGCCTTTGCGTTGTTTACATATGAATATCCGTTAGTAACGTCAAAGTACAAAAAGTCAACGTTTGCGTTCGTAAGCTCCTCAACGTGCTTACGTGCTACCCACTTATCTGAGCTGTAGTAGTATCCGTACAGAGGCTCTGCATAAAAGTGCATATCGCCGACGGGGCCCCAGCCCTCATACGAAGCGAACAGTGCCTTATCGCCGCCCTCTGCAAGTATTTTCATATTATCGAACACGCGGTCGTTGTCACCGTGCTCACCGAGCCACAAAAAGTAGAAAAGACCTACGAATCTTTCATCTGCTACGTAATTCTTAGTCTGCTCTGCCGTGCTGAGCTCACGTCCAAGATCGTCAACTGCTACCATAGGTCCGCAATTGAAGTTATTAAGATTAGGGTATGATACTCCGTCAACGATTATATTATCTCCGTCAACCGTGTATGCGGGAGTTCCCGCAAACGTATCCTCCTCGGAAGGATATACACGCTCAGCTTCCGTTGCAGCGTCGGTAGATGCGTTTGTATTATCCGACGTACTGTCAGAGCTGCCGTTTGAGCAGGATGCTATCGCACCTGCCATAAGAACAAGCGTAAGAATGCTTGCTATAATTCTCTTTTTCATAAATTCTCCATTCTGCCGAAAACACGGCGTTAGGTTAAGCTGTCTTAATAGCAGCAAAGCAGTCGAACGGCGTGAGCTGGTATCGACTGCTTTGATATTTCAATTATCTGTTATCAGTGGATTATGCACTCTTCCGTATCTTTGTCAAATATGTGCATTCTCGTAACATCAAATGCAACCTTGATGCTGTCGCCTGCTCTTGCCTGCGAGCGTGAAGAAACACGTGCGATGAGATTTGTCTCGCCTGTCTTAAGGTACAGATAGATCTCTGCGCCCATAAGCTCGGTAACTTCAACGTAAGTATCAATAGTTGTATCAGCGAACTGTGAAAGATACATAGGCTCATCGTGGATACATTCAGGACGAAGACCTGCGATAACTTCCTTACCGATATACTCCTGAAGCTCGGGAGCGTTTGCCTTGTCTGCGGGAAGCTTCATCTTGTTTCCGGAGAATTCTACGTAAACGTCTGAGCCTTCCTTAACGAGCTTGGATTCGATAAAGTTCATTTGAGGTGTGCCTATAAAGCCTGCAACGAACAGTCTGTTAGGCTTATCGTAAAGGTTTTGAGGTGTATCTACCTGCTGGATCTTACCGTCCTTCATAACGACGATACGCGTAGCCATCGTCATAGCCTCTACCTGGTCGTGCGTAACGTATACGAACGTTGTTTCGAGCTTCTTGTGAAGCTTTGTAAGCTCGGAACGCATGGCTGCACGGAGCTTAGCGTCAAGGTTTGACAAAGGCTCGTCAAGCAAGAATACCTTAGGATTACGAACGATAGCGCGTCCCAAAGCAACACGCTGCTTCTGACCACCGGAAAGCGCCTTAGGACGTCTTTCGAGCAAGTGCTCTATATCAAGAATACGGGCAGCCTCTTCAACTCTGCGCTTGATCTCAGCCTTGGGTGTTTTGCGGAGCTTCAAGCCGAACGCCATATTTTCAAATACGGTCATATGGGGGTACAGAGCGTAGTTCTGGAACACCATCGCGATATCTCTGTCCTTGGGGGCAACGTCGTTTACCAATCTGTCGCCGATGAACAGTTCACCCTCTGTGATCTCCTCAAGACCTGCGATCATACGGAGCGTTGTTGACTTACCGCAACCGGAAGGACCAACGAAGATTATAAACTCTTTATCCTTTACTTCAAGACAGAAGTCGGAAACAGCTACAACGCCGCCGGGATATTTCTTGTAAATATGCTTTAAAGATAAGCTTGCCATTATTCAAAATCCTCCATAAATTCAGTACCGTCGGCATCCCGACAATACACTTTTTCATTTTAACATCTGTATTATAACAAAAACGAACGCATTTTTAAAGGTGTTTATTCCCCAAAAATTCGGTTTTTACTTTGTATATATTGCACAAATATTTTTGAACAATATTTTAAACAAAGACCGAGAAAACGAATATTTTTTAATATATTAAAATCATTTACTCTTGGGCTTTATCATTGTCAGAGATATTCTTTTGCGCTTCACGTCAACGTCAAGCACCCAAACAGTCACCTGATCTCCGACCGATACGACCTCGGACGGATGCTTTACGTATTTCGTTGACAGCCTTGAAACGTGAACAAGTCCGTCCTGGTGAACGCCGATGTCAACGAATGCGCCGAAGTCGATAACGTTACGCACGACACCCGTAAGCTCCATATCGGGCTTAAGGTCTGCCATATCGAGAATGTCCTCTCTGAGTATGGGTGACGGGAAGCTGTCACGTATATCTCTACCGGGCTTCTGTAATTCTTTTACGATATCGTCGAGCGTAGGCTCGCCTATACCGAGCTGCTGACACACCTTGCTCTTTCCGTCCTGCTTTATCTTTTCGGAAAGTAAAACGAGATCTCCGCTTGCAACGTCCTCGTCCGTATATCCGTATCTTTCAAGCAGCTTTTTTGCCGCCTCGTACGATTCGGGGTGAACTCCCGTATTGTCAAGTATCTCCTTACCGCCCGGAACTCTCAGAAATCCCGCACACTGCTCGTATGCCTTAGCGCCTATTCTCGGCACTTTAAGAAGCTGTGCTCTGCTTGAAAATTCTCCGTTTTCCTCACGGTATTTAACGATGTTCTTTGCAGACGCCGCATTTATGCCGGAAATATACGAAAGCAGTGAGTGCGATGCGGTATTAAGGTCAACTCCGACTGAGTTTACGCAGTCCTCAACGACACCGCTGAGTGCCTCGTCAAGTCTTGCGGGCTTCATATCGTGCTGGTACTGACCGACGCCTATTGATTTGGGATCTATCTTTACCAATTCGGCAAGGGGATCCTGCAGTCTGCGCGCTATCGAAACGGCGCTTCTCTGCGTTACGTCAAAATCGGGAAACTCCTCCGCGGCGAGCTTTGATGCGGAGTACACGGATGCGCCCGCCTCGCTCACCATTATGTATTTACAGCCGCAGTCAAGCTCCTTGAGAACTCCGGAAATGAATATTTCCGATTCCTTTGAAGCCGTTCCGTTTCCTATCGCAACGACGTTTACGCCGTATTTCTGTATAAGTCCCTTTACTACCTTTTTCGCTTCCTCTATTTTATAGTCCTGCTTCATCGTGGGATATATTACCGCAGTGTCGAGGACCTTACCCGTTTTATCGACGACGGCGAGCTTACAGCCCGTTCTGTATCCGGGGTCAAGTCCGAGCGTCGTTTTACCCTTAAGGGGCGGGGACATAAGAAGATTTTTCAAATTTTCCGCAAAGAGCTTTATTGCGCCCTCGCACGCAACGTCGAAAAGATCCGTGCGTATCTCTCTTTCTATCGAAGGAGCGATAAGTCTTTCGTATCCGTCGGTTACGGCGCTGCATACGTATTCGTACGCCTCGCTGTTTTTATTCGTAACCACCTTTTTGAGCATCAGGTCAACGACCGATTCCTTGCCGATCTCAATACCGACCTTGAGGAACTCGTCCTTTTCGCCTCTGTTTATGGCAAGTATTCTGTGGTGAGGTATCTTGCTTACCTTTTCGGAATACTCGTAATACATTTCGTAAACGCTTTCACCGTCAGATGCCTTCGTGCTGACGATCGTTCCGTTATCGTATGTATACTTTCTTATTTCCTTTCTTATTTCGGCATCGTCCGAAACGTCCTCTGCGATAATGTCAAGTGCGCCTGCAAGAGCCTGCTGAGCATCCTCAACGCCCTTTTCCGCATCGACAAATTCCTCTGCGGCAGACGCTATCGGAGTATCGTATTTTTCTCTCTGCTCGAAAATAAGCTGTGCAAGCGGTTCAAGTCCCTTTTCCCTTGCGACCGACGCTCTCGTTTTGCGCTTCGGCTTGAACGGGCGGTATATGTCCTCTACCTCTGTAAGTATCTGAGCCTTTTCAAG
>JAFYMA010000231.1 GCA_017556845.1 Clostridia bacterium
CGACAGAGCCTCTCGAACCGACGAGATATCCCTTTTCTTCACTGTTTTTAACGAGCTTTTGAGCTATGATATACAAAACTCCGAAGCCGTTTGAAATAATGGACGTTAATTCCCTGTCAAGACGCTTTTTAACGATCTGTGGCGGAGGATCTCCGTACATGCTAACCATTTTATTATGGCACATTTCGGTAAGCTCCTCGTCGGCACCCTCGATTTTAGGCGGATAGTTACCTTTAGGGATAGGTCTGACATAACCGACCATATCTGCTATCTTATTAGGATTTGTGATAACTATTTCGCGCCGTTCCTCTTCGCTCAGATAATAAAACTCTTCAAGCATTTCGTCAGTAGTACGGAAATATACGCCTATATCTGCATCTCCGTCCTTCATTTTTTTGCCTGCAAAGATTATTTTCCTCGCTATTTCGTCCTCTTTGTTCAAAACGTGCGCATCGCATGTTGCGCAAACCGGTATATTCAGCTCACGACCGAGCTGAACGATCCTTTTGTTTATCTGTATAATGGCTTCTTCATTTTTAAGCTTTTCGCTTCTTACAAGATAACCGTTATTACATAAAGGCTGAATTTCAAGATAGTCATAATATGAAGCGGTTTTTTTGATATCCTCATCACTTCTTCCGTCGAGTATCTGGGAATATAATTCGCCGGATGAGCATGCAGAGCCGACTATCAATCCCTCTCTCAACTCATCAAGAAGCGTTTTTGGAACGAGCGGTTTTCTGTAAAAATATTTAAGATTGGATTGTGAAACGATCTTGTAAAGATTTTTAAGACCTGCTTCATTTTTGACAAGCAATACTATGTGATGTGGACGGCCTTTTAACTGAACCGACGAAGATGAAATAGCCTCATCGAGCTCAGATAGGGTGCTAATTCCCTCTTTATGTAACTTTTCGGCCATTTTTATGAATATCAAAGCGAGCATTTCAGCATCATCACACGCTCTGTGGTGGTTGAAATCGCCAAGACCCATAAATGTCGCTATTCTGTCAAGGGTATGACGCTTAAGTTCAGGGTTAACGTATCTGGAAAGCGCTACTGTATCAATATATTTATTTTTGAAAGGTAATTCGTGTACCTTTGCAGCACGCGAAATAAAGCCTACATCAAATGTCGCATTGTGAGCTATAAGTATTTTATCTCCGCAGAACTCCAAAAAGCTGCTGACAGCCGTTTTTACATCCGGAGCATCAGCGATCATAGAATCGTCTATGCCGGTAAGCTCTGTGATATTCGGCGGGATCTTCATATCGGGATTTACGAACGTATTGAATTTATCAGTAACCTGCCCCTTTGATATTTTAACAGCACCTATTTCAATTATTCCGCAGTCGATAGAGCTAAGACCCGTTGTTTCTATATCAAAAACAACAAAATCGCCAAGCAGCTCACCGCTTGCCTCACCGTAAATTACCGATGAAGAATCATCAACGAAATAACCTTCCATTCCGTAAATGACCTTGAACGGCTCTTCTCCCTCTGCTTTTCCTTTATTCAGTTTTTCGGCGGCAAGCATTGCTTCGGGAAAGCCCTGTACGTTTCCGTGGTCGGTAATAGCAACCGCCTTATGTCCCCATGCTGCTGCGGTTTTTACCGCAACGTCAGGCGGAATAGTTGCATCAAGAGAAGACATCTGAGTATGCAAATGAAGCTCTACACGCTTTTCTGCTGATGTGTCTTTTCTGCCTATACTCTTTATCTTCATTATGTTTTTCGGTGTCAACGCCAATTCACCGTCAAACTTGTCTATTTTTACAGCTCCGGTCATTGCAACGACCGTGCCCGGCTTCGACGAGCAAATCGGGCAATCTGCTTGCTCAGCAGGCAAAACCATCTTACACGTCAAGGCTGAATCGTTGTCAGTTATATAAAATGAAACGATTATCTTTGTTTTATTGCGTGTTTCTCGGGACTCAATTTCAAATATCTCACCCAAAACGCAGATATTTTTGTACTCTGATTTGATATCACGAAGCGGAACGGGATCGGAAACTGTAAACTCTTCGCCGTATATAACCTCACTGCCAACGGTTTTAAATGTCATTTTTCCGATAGTGAATCCGTCATCCGTTTGAAAATTCAACGCTTCATCTTCATATAGAGTCGTCTTTTTGTTTTTATAATCTGTCAGTATTTCATCCTTGCTTTTTTGCGGAGCATATGAATTTGTATTTGCGTTTGCGGCTGCCGCCTCTGCTGCGATCATAGACTCTCGTACGATAGCCTGCTGCTCCAAAAGCCACTTTTTCTGATTTTCTTCATAGAAAGATTCACTGTCAAAGCTTTCGTCACGTTTGATAATTACAGTATATTTCAAGCCGTACTGCTCGTATATAATGCCGCTGATAATTTCAGGAGCTTCGCTTGTATATATAAGATCTATGCCGCCGTTTCCCGTTGCGATAGTTACAGTTATAGTATCGCTCTTTATTTCGGTTTTGTATTCATTGAAAAAGCCGCGAGTGATAGCTCCCTTGAAGCTTGCCTCAAGAAATACACTGTCCATTACCTTTTCGGAAAAGAATTGAGAAGGATATACCGGCTTTATATGTACGTAATTCACCGAATATGCCTGCATTATGTCCGCAGACAGCTCAAGCAGTGTTTTCGTGCTGGCAAACTCGCTGAATTCAGCAGATACCTCTATACATCTTTTCTCTTTATCTACCAGCGTTTTTAAAGCTTTGGATGATGATAAAATACGCCGTTGAGTATCATTCTTCGGCGTATATTTTGAAAAAACATCCTGCAGTGTTTTTGCATTAGTCATATTTTATTTATCTCATCGCATAATACGTCAAGTATTACGTCCTCTTTGTATTTACTTATAACAATTCCCTTTTTGAATAGTATAGCTTCACCGTTACCTCCGGCAATGCCAATATCAGCTTCCTTTGCTTCTCCGGGACCGTTAACAACACATCCCATAATGGCAACGTCAATGCTTCTTGAAGGAGTGAGTGCGGGTATGCGCTCTTCAAATCTTTCGCATATTGAAATTAAATCTATTTTCGTTCTTCCGCACGTGGGGCAAGAAATAAGATTGATCTTTTTTTCATACAGACCGAGCGATGACAATATCTCGCGTCCTGCAATAATTTCTTCTACGGGATCTGCAGTAAGGGATACGCGTATCGTGTCGCCGATACCGCTGCTTAAAAGTGAACCTATACCAACGGAATTTTTAACTAATCCCGAAAACTTCGTTCCGGCTTCAGTAACGCCAAGGTGCAAAGGATAGCTGCATTTCTCTGCTATCAGCTTCACAGCGTTTATCATATTTTGAGTATTCGAAGATTTGACGGAAATGATTATATCGTCAAAATCGAATCTTTCAAGCAACGAAGCGTGATACATTGCCGATTCTGCAAGAGCCTCGGGTACGGGAGAGGAATACTTGTTGAGTATTTCTTTCTCCAATGATCCGCCGTTGACGCCTATACGTATCGGTACACCTGCAGATCTTGCTGCGTTTGCAACCTGCTTTACTCTGTCATCGTCGCCTATGTTACCGGGATTTATCCTGATCTTATCAACTCCTGCTGCAATACATTCAAGAGCGATCTTATAATCAAAATGTATGTCTGCAACTAACGGAAGATGCGGAAATTCTTCCTTAAGCCTTCCGATGTTTTTTGCTTCGTTCATATCGGGAGCAGAAATGCGCAAAATATCACAGCCTGCTTTAACAAGGCGAGACGTCTGATCCTTTAAAAGCTCATAATTTCCCGCAGGCGTATTCGTCATCGACTGTATTGCGATCTTTTCATTTCCGCCGACATATAAATTTCCTATTTTAATTCTTTTTGATTCTCTTCTCATATTATTAACGATACTATATCCTTAAAAGTAATAACGATCATAAACAGCATTAAAATCACGATGCCGATAAAATGAACGTAATTTTCGTATTTTGCAGGTACCGGACGTCTGAAGATGATCTCGAACAGTATAAAAACAAGTCTTCCGCCGTCAAGCGCCGGAAATGGCAACAGATTGAAAACCCCTAAATTCATGCTGAGGAAAATACACATATACACAAGGCTTGGCAGACCGTCCTTTGCTGTTTGTGCCACGGCGCCCGTTGCACCAACCGGTCCTGAAAGCTGAGATAAGCCGTATTTTCCGCTAATCAGATCAATAAGAGAGTCCCAAATGATGCCGATCGTATTGAAGGCTGATGAAATTCCGTATGATATGACGTTTTTAAATGTTTTTTCAAGCGGAGCAACCTTAAAAAATATATCTCCGTAAATGATACCGTCTTGCTCAACAGTTGGAAAAACAACGTCGTTCAAAACGATCTTTTCGCCGTTTCTTTCAACCGTAACGTCTACGGCGTTTACACATTTATCCAAAACGGTGTATAAAAGGTCCTGTGAATACATTACCTTTTCATCGCCTATTTGCACGATCTTGTCGCCTATAAGAAGACCTGAGGCTTCAACGTACGTGTTGTATGAATCGTCGAATTTTGATATCGTTGTTCCGCCTATATTGAACGAGGTAGCGACGAGTATTATCATCAGTATCATACCGAAAATAATATTCGTTACAGCGCCTGCGGCAATAATTATAAAGCGTTGCCAGGCAGGCTTTTTTGAAAAAGCGTTTTCATCATCAGATTCCTCGTCCTCGCCTACCATTTTAACAAATCCGCCAACGGGTACTGCGCGCAATGAATACTGAATATCTGTTTTTTTGCTTTTGAATCCAAGCAGCTTCGGTCCCATACCGATAGCAAACTCTTCAATGGTGACCTTGAAAATGCGTGCAAAGGCGTAATGACCGCATTCGTGTATAAAAATCAGAATACCGAACGCAAGCAAAGCTATCAGTATATAAAGTAAATTGGTCAAGAAATTTATTATCAGTACCACGCCTTTCTGTTATAAAGATCCAATGCCAGATTTCTGACAAGTGAATCTGTCTGCAATATATCATCAAGTGTAGGAGCTTGAATGTTTTTACATTCACCTATCACAGAATTGACGATGCGGTATATATCGGTAAATCCGATCTTCTCTTCAAGGAAAAGCCCAACTGCTATCTCATTTGCGGCATTATAAGCACAGGGCATAACACCGCCCTGCTTTGCTGCTTGCTTTGCCAAAGGAAGCATTTTAAAAACTTCTTCATTCGGAGCATCAAATGTAAGGCTGCTGAGCGAGCAGAAATCAATTGGATCTACAACTCCGGAGACTCTTTGAGGATACATCAAAGCATATTTAGCGGGATAACGCATATCCGGAACGCCAAGCTGAGCAATAACGCTGTTATCTTTATATTCAACCATTGAATGAATTATGCTCTGACGGTGAATTATAACGTCTATCTGATCGC
>JAFYMA010000232.1 GCA_017556845.1 Clostridia bacterium
GCATAGCCGCTTTTATATTTTAATCGTTAAACACCGTACAGACCGAGCATTATTTCATTGACTTTATCAAGCGAAAATTGCTTTACCTTTTCTGAATTGTATTTACCCATTGCATCCATATCTCCGTTCAGAACGGAAAGTATTGCATTTTTGCACTCGTCAACATTTTGCGGTGTGAAGAACGCTCCGCCCTTTCCATCGTCTATCAGATCGACGTTTCCGCGTATTCTTCCGAGCACGCACGGCAATCCGCACGCCATTGATTCCATAACGGAAACGTTAAGTCCCTCACGGATAGACGGCAATGCGTAAATATCCGACATTTTATACAGCTCGTCAATGTCGCTTCTGTATCCTGCAAGTATCACTCTGTCCTTAACGCCGCACGCCTCTGCGGTTTTTTCAAGGTATTCCTTCAATTCTCCCCTGCCCGCGATAACGTAATATACGTTCGGTATCCGGGCTATCGCCCGTATTACCGTTTCGTGATCCTTATTTTCGTTCAGCTCGCCTGCGGAGAATATGACATACGCACCGTCGGGAATACCGAATTCCGCCTTTTTATCGCACGTATGCACGCTCGGCTTATAAAACCTTTCAAGATCGACACCTACACCCGGCACAAGAAGCGTTTTCCTTGCCTTGAGCTTTTTTTGCGCAAGTTCGTAGTCCTCTTTATTTATCGTAATCAAAATATCGGTATAATACGAGCATATCTTTTCTATCGGATAAAATATCATCCAATTCTTCTTCGGAGCGCCCTTATAAAAATGGAAGCCGTGAGCTGTATAAATGACCTTTACTCCCTTTTTACGAGCCTTGCGGCATGCTATGCGAGTGCAAGCTGCAGCAATCGGCGTATGGCAGTGCACGATATCGTATCCGCCCTTTTCAACGATTGCGGAAAGCTGCTTTATCGCTCTGATATTTCCCATATTCAAGGGCGATCTGCTGCAATCTATCTGATGCACCTTACAGCCCGCCTTGTGATAAAACTGCTGAACGTCGCTGACCTTTTGATTTGTCGCAATATCAAGGCTGTGGCCCTTGTCTATTATCTGCTGAGTGAGTTTTTCGTAAAAGCTCATAGCAACGCCGACAGTCGTAACGTATAATATCTTCATTGATTACCGCCAATTTACATCCTGCATTACTGATACAGGCTATCCTTATTTTCTATGTGCCAAAATTGCATACCAAGCTGTCTTGGTGCGTGGAAGTCCTTATTTGCGTTATCGCCCACATAAATGAGCTGCTCGTACGGAATTCCCCATCTTCTCTGCATGATGCGGAATGATATATCGCACGGCTTTCTGAACTGAACACCGCCGAGCTCATCTGTGATTATTATATCCGTAACTATCTTATCAAGTCCGAGAGCGGCTATTTTCTTTCTTTGTCCGCTCGGTCTTCCGTCGGTAATTATACCGACCTTGATTCCTTGCGAAAGCAACGACTCTATTTCGGAAAGCACCCAGCCGTACAGCGATATTTCAGGCTCGTGCTCGCGGTAGACGTTCAGGCACTCCGCCTTTTTGTCAGTCATACCTATATCACTAAGATACTCGTCGATAGCGGGCTTTCCCAATTCAAAATAATGCCACATTTTTTCGGCGGCATCGTTTTTTCCAAGATATCTGCCTACTGCCTCATATCCCGATCTTACGTATTGCTTTTCGCTGTAAAGCGTATCGTCAAGATCAAATATTACTCCCTTTACAGGCTGGCTGTTACCGCCGTTTATGCACACGCTCTGATCGAAGCGGCTGAATACCGCACCGTTACTTATGGGCGAGGATCTTTCTATCGGTCTGTCGAGAAGAATATTCAAAACCGCCTGTGCGCTTCTTGCCCCTGCCTTCATCGAAAGAGGCGAGCCGCCGCCGTATCTTGGATTGATCTCTATAAAATAGTCCTTCCCCGTGCCTTTCTGGCGTATGAGCTGTACTGTCATAGGACCTACTGGACGGAATTTTTCAATTATCCTTTTACACTCTGCTATGATCTTATCATCAAGCTCTATCCTCGTTTTGAGGACCTCACCCGAACGAACCTGTAATCTTATTCTCGGAATGATATAAACTGGCACACCTTCAAGATCACAGAATATATCAACCGTATATTCCGTGCCGTCTATAAACGGCTGAATTATGTAATCATCTATTTGGTGCGCATACGTTTTCAGATCATCATACGAGTATACCTTGTAGGCGTTTATACTGCTGCTTCCGTCGCACGGCTTGATAAAGCAAGGAAATATACCGCTGTATTTTTCGTAATCGTTTACCGTTTTGGGTGCTCGGCAATCGCACGATTCAAAAAAATCAGCAGTATAGTTTTTGTTTCTGCAAATTCTTATCTTATCAGGTGCGCTTATAAGCACCTTCGTTTTTCCGAATGCGGACACGTTTTCGCTCAACACAAGCAGATCGGTGTCGATAGTCGGTATCACCATATCTATCTTATCGTTTCTGCATATTTCGGAAAGCTGTGAAATATATTCAGGATCGCTCATTTTGCAGACCC
>JAFYMA010000233.1 GCA_017556845.1 Clostridia bacterium
CCTTAGGCCCTGCGATAGCTCCTTCCTTGTTGACGTGGCCGACGAGGATCATCGAAATGCCCTCGCTTTTTGCTTTGTTTATGAAGCACATGGCACTTTCACGCACCTGCGATACTGAGCCGGGGGCGGAATTGATCCTGTCAAGAAACATCGTCTGAATGGAGTCTATTATGACCGACGACGGCTTCAGCTTATCTATATGATTCATTATTTTTTCGACATTTGCCTCTGTCAGAACGTAAAGAGAATCGCCGTTTGCACACAGTCTGTCAGCACGAAGCTTTATTTGTCCGCGCGATTCCTCGCCCGAAACGTACAAGACCTTTCCGCCCTGACCTACCGTATTTGATATCTGAAGCAGAAGCGTTGATTTTCCTATTCCCGGCTCACCGCACAATAAAACGACAGAGCCGTCCACAAGTCCTCCGCCGAGAACTCTGTTAAGCTCTCCGCACCCTGTATCCGAGCGTATATATTCCTCGTTTTTCGATTGTGAGAGCAGAACGGGCTCGTCATCTCCAAACGATAAAAGTCTTTTCGTTGACGTTTTTTTATCTTCAACGGAAACCGTGTACTCCTGCATTGAGTTCCACGTTCCGCACGCAGGGCACTGCCCTGACCATTTTGATGCGGTATGACCGCATTCATTACACATAAATTGAATGGTGTTCTTCATTTTTATCATCCGTTTCCCGCATCGGTCACCCCAATGCGTTTACCGCTATCAGTGCAGACAGCGATTTCTGGTATTCGTCGCTTATAAGATGAAAGGTCTCCTCGTCGTTGGATAAAAATCCGCATTCAACAAGCACGGCGGGGCATTGCAGATTATCAAGCACGTAAATTGCCGACGTCGCTTGCTTTACCTGCCTTACGTTATCCGTCTGCAGCTCGTTTCTGACTGCGCTTTGTATTTTTTCGGCTATTATCTGTGATCTCGGATCGTGCCTTGAATAATATACCTGCAAGCCTTTATACTGCTTTTGCGGAAATTTATTCTGATGTATGCTTAAAAATATGCAGTTTTCCGCATTTCGCGCTATACTTACGCGCGCTTTAAGATCGTGAAGCTTTTTATGCTTCGTTTCATCTCCGTTCAGCATAATATCTTCGTTTCTCGTAAGAACGCACGAAACACCCATCGTTTTATATATAGCCGCTATACGCTGTGCGATCTGCAGATTTATATCCTTTTCCAATATTCCCGAATCGGATACCGCACCGCCGTCCATACCGCCGTGTCCGGGATCTATAACGACCGTAGGGACCGTTTTTTTTACATCATCTGAAAAAACTGCCGTATCCGTCCTCATATCAGCCAAGCGCGCGACGGCAAAAAATACGAAAATAAACGAAAGCCCGAAGGCGGTCAAACGCATAGAATACTTAAAATTCACTCAGCACCTCCAAATTACGTTACATAATATGGAGAAGCGTTGTCATTTATGCTTTTTCTTTCGCGGTCCCGCCGTTTTTTTCACAGAGGAGTTTTTTCTGCCGTAACCGTTGATTTTATCAGAGCTCCGTTGCTTGTCAGACGGCTTTTTTTCATACCCCTTTGTATTCATAGGTCTTACAAGGCAATCCTTGCCAAAGCCGATAAGATCCTCCCTGCCTGCTTTTTTCAGCGCCTGAATAACCGTTGCTCTGTGTTCAGGGCGGTTATATTGTAAAAGTGCTCTTTGGAGCTTCTTTTCCTCGTACGTTGACGGAACGTAGACCTTTTTTCCGCTCAGCGGGTCTATTCCCGTATAGAACATCGTAGTGGATACGGTTCCCGGTGTCGGATAAAAATCCTGCACCTGCTCCGGAGCGTACCCGCTTTTTTTAAGATACACGGCAAGCTGTACGGCATCGTCAAGCGCACTGCCTGGGTGGCTTGACATAAGATACGGCACTAAATACTGCTCTTTTCCGTATTTTTTGCACAGCTCGAAATATTTCTTTTTGAAGCCCTCATAAACCGATATATCGGGCTTGCCCATACAACGCAAAACGTTTGAAGAGCAATGCTCGGGCGCGACCTTGAGCTGACCGCTTACGTGATCCTTTACAAGACGGCGGAAAAACGTATCGTCATCATCAAGCATAAGATAATCAAAACGTATTCCAGAGCGTATGAATACCTTTTTGACGCCGGGAAGCGATTTCAATTCGTCAAGAAGCTGTATGTATTCAGAATGACTGACCTTGATATTTTTACATGGAGTCGGAGCAAGACATTTTCTTCTTGCGCATATACCGTCCGTCTTTTGCTTATCGCACGAGCCGTATCGGAAATTTGCCGTAGGACCGCCAACGTCGTGTATATATCCCTTGAATTCGGGCATTTTTGTTATTTTTCTCGCTTCGTTTACGACAGATTCTATACTGCGTGATACGACCGTCCGCCCCTGGTGAAACGCAAGAGCCAAGTTGACCGAGGTCAAGAAAGTATATCAGTTCGTGAAGTTTACATACAACACAAATAAGATTATTGTAAAGAACAAGTATAACTTTACGAACCTTAAAGAATTCGACG
>JAFYMA010000234.1 GCA_017556845.1 Clostridia bacterium
CACCTGTATTTGAACTTCACCCCGCTTATGCCCCACGGAGAGGTTCGGGATATGAACCGATACAATATCCGCGAATTTTCTTGGTATCAGTTCGCAGACATCGGCTGTGACCCCGAAATTTTCAACTCCTTATCGCTTGAAGAAAAGAACTCGTTTATTATAAAATCCGCAAAAGAAGCTTCGCTGATGAAAGCATCGCCGGAAATGCGAATACTCTTTTCCGACACTTTTGATGAAGTAACCTCAAAAGGTGAAAGACTTTTGATTCCATACAAGCAAAAAGAGGATCAAAGTTATTGCGTTGAAATTTTCACCCGCATTAATAACGACTTGGATTTCATCCCTTTGATCCGCGTGTCCGACAAGGATGGGAACCTGAAATGCGAACGTGAGCTCCGAAAATACGGACGGGATGAATTTATCAGTCAGATAGGAACTGTCACCATAGGTAAATCTTCCGTAAGGATCGCTCCACGGAAAAATTCGTATACCGATTTTTACGATCTGACTTCCGTAAAGCTTGAATGGTGAAATCTGAAAAACATCCGAATATACAGGTAAAAACAATGCAATATTATGTACGTACTCATAAAAAACTGCTCTTTACCGTCACTCCCGAAGAATTAAGATTAATACTTGAAGGCTTCCATCACGTTATTACAAATACCGGAGTCAGCCGAGATTACGTCGAAAGCGATCCGAACGACTTTTTTTCGAAATACGATGCTCTGTATCAGAAGTTAAAGACGGGCGAAAAGCTCATTTGGGCAAATGATCATAAGCTTGCGACGCTTACTACCGGAGTTACCCGGCACCTTGAAAACTGCCGTTACGAGCCTTCATCAAAACTCAGTATTCCGAATTTCTCGGAACCCTGCTCCGATATAATAACATTCTGCTTTTTTCCGTTTAAAGATCAGCTCTCTACCGCCTTTGATCCGTGGCGGTTTCCCGAAAATATTTGCGGTCTGGAATTACTTTTCCCCGGAAAGGTTGAATATTCGCATCCGAACGATAAAAATCGCGAGGGATTTGTAAGCTATACCGAGTTTGATGATTATGAAACCTACAAAACGTTGCTCGAAAGAATCAGAGCAATTACAAAGCCCTTAAAGTTGGATTTTAACGGCAAGATCCGCAAAACCACCGTAAGAGTGAGCGAGAAGGCAAAAAAAGATCTCGAAAACTTCTATTTTATAAACGCAAATAACGTTAAGATCCTTTAATGTAACAAAAAATCACTTGCAAATGCAAGTGATTTTTACTTTACTCAAATACCCGCCGGTTCCTTTTCGCTATTCTTCATATCCTCTGCATATTGTTCTTTGAATAGTTCTATAGCGTAGTTGAGCCTTTCGGGATCCTGCCCGTTCGCTATGGCCTTATGCTTATATTTTTTTGCCTTTTCATCGTCACCCCTGATCGAATAAATAGTTGCGAGCAGGGTTGCAGGTTCGTACATATTAGCATTATGCTTTAAGGCTTGCTCGGCATATTCGATGGCGCGGTCGAATTCATATTCCCTGAAATAATACTGCGCGAAATTATTATAAGCGTAACTGTTTTCAGGGTCGAAATGCAGCGCGTTTTCAAAACATTCAAGCATACGCTCTGTATTGCCTATGCGAAGGTAGATGTGGCCGAGGTTGTTATAAACCGTAGCGGTAGCAATACCCTCTGTCACCAGATTCTCGTAAGACGAAGCCGCCTCCTCGTAGAATCCGGCATCCGAAAAGACGAGACCCGTGAAAAATCGGACTGCATAACGCTCGTTTGCCGTACGGCAATATGGGGCAAGATCTACCAGAATATCCGCCGCTTTTTTAAGCTTATCATCATTGTAATATCTGGCGGCGCAAAGCAGCTTTTTGCGACTTTTAGGATCGTTGTTTGAACTGCCCGGAGCAAAAGCATCCCTAAGATGCTCTCCATATTCCTTTTCAAAAAACTTCAGGTTATGACGGACGTTATACCCCTTGTCTGCAGAAAACAGCTTACAAAGAGAAGCTACTGCGCCGAGCGCAACAATGCCGAGCTTAATGTCATCGGCAAAGCCTTTATTCTGAACCGTTATGCCGTATACGTAAAGACCTATACAAAAAACGATCAGCAATATGATTATAACGGCTAATATGATTTTTACGGGTTTCATTGTATTTCCTTACTTACAGAAATTCTCGATATATCTGTCGATCGCCTCGGCTATGACCTTGACGGCTTCGTCGCGGCCCTGTACTTCGTCGACGGCGGTGGTTTTATGCTCGAGGTTTTTATACACGGTAAAGAAGTGACGCATCTCCTCAAAAACGTGCATGGGGAGCTGGTCGATGTTATCGTACATATTATAGTTCGGGTCGCTGAAGGGGATGGCGATGATCTTTTCGTCGTTTCTGCCGTTATCGATCATCTTTATGACGCCGATGGGATATACGCGCACGAGCGACATCGGCTCGATGGATTCGGAACAGAGCACCAGCACGTCAAGCGGGTCCTCGTCGTCGCCGTAGGTGCGCGGAATGAAGCCGTAGTTTGCCGGATAGTGGGTGGAGGTATGCAGGATGCGGTCGAGCATTATATATCCGGTTTCTTTATCGAGCTCGTATTTTTTCTTTGATCCCTTGGGGATCTCGATCACGCAGATGAAATCCTCGGGTGTTATTCTTTTGGGCGAAATATCGTGCCATATATTTGACATTGTAAGCACTTCCTTTCGGGTTTGGTTATGATATTATGATACCAAAAATGACGTAAAATATCAAGGGGGAGGTTGATTTTTTGTTCGGCGGGAATCGTTTATCCGCTTTTTCTCTGCGTGAAGGGGGCGCAAAGAAAAAGTTCACAAAAAGAAACGCCGGGAAGAGTTCCGTTCTCTGCGGAGAACGGGGAGGGCTGCGCTCCCTCCACCGCGCAAGCTTTTGAAAAAGCTTGACCAAAACTTTTAACCTTGATTTCGTGCGGCGGGAATCGTTTATCCA
>JAFYMA010000235.1 GCA_017556845.1 Clostridia bacterium
TCCGTAATGCGTCTTTACCTTAAAAAATCCGTTTTCCGCCTCGTCTGCCTGCACCTGCATACCGCACAGCACCTCATCCTCAAGGGATATGCTGTGTTGAGGTGCTCTGAAAAGAGGAGCTATCGGAGTTCTTATAAATGCTGTTTTCATAGTAGATTCCTTTCATTATACCGTAAGCATTGATGAAAGAGCTGACAAATCCTTTTCGTCCACTCTTCCGTTTTTATCAACATCCGATGCAAAGGCGTTTATCTGAGTTGACGGATCGCTTACGTATTTTTTTATCCTTATTATATCCTTTGTATTGACCATATTATCACTGTTCGCATCTCCCATAACGCAGTCGATTATTCCAATGGAAGATATCTCTGCAAACGATGCAACATTTCCACTATCATTCGTAACTGTGATATTGTCTACCGTAAACGAATACTCACCCGGCTCTGCAGTATCCGTTTTGAACGTCAGATATGCTACCGTATAATCGTCCGTCGTACTGCCGCTTAACGATACGTCATACGGACTGTTGCCGTTTACGGAAAAATACGGGCTTTGGACGCTTTCAAGCTCAAATCTGCCGTCTGTCACTATATCAAACGAAATTCCGCTGATTCCGTTGTTATTTTTAATATTTACTCCTATCGTTACGCTTTCACTCTTTGCGACTGTAATACTGTCAAATACAACGTATACGCAATTGCTTTTTGATATGATATCATCGGTCATTTTTTGGCTTTCTCCGTTTGCCTGCCAATAAAGTATCGGGTATTTTTTATTTATGTTTGAGCTATCCTTGATATATGCGCTGAAAGAGCCTGAATTGAGCTTATCAGATGCAATGGAACTTGTTCCGGTGTTTAAAAATACGTTACTGATCTGCGAGGAATTAGTTATTTTAGAAGAAAGATTTTTAGATGTATATAAGCTTGCGCAGTGGTCAAGCACTACCTTTATTTTATCTGATGATGCTCCTCCCGCTATTTCGCCGACGTAATAGCCCTTATATTCGCCCGAAGCGGCAAGCGAGTTCAACGTCATTACATAATCATTTCCGTAGTATGAGCGCGTTATATGAAGCTCGGAAGCGTTACCGCCATCAACGGCTTTTCCGAGAATACCGCCTGATATAAGAGCCTGACCGTAGCTTACACCGGAAACGTATGCGTTTACATATACGTCCTCGATGGTAGACGCCTGTGCTGAACCTACCGCTCCGCCGACATCGGTAACACCGAATACGTCTGCGCGAGAAAAGCTCTTTTTGAGCCTTGCACCGTTTTGCATATATCCTATCAAAGCACCGACTGAATATCTTCCTTTTACAGAACCGCTTGATATACCTACATTCTCAATGACTGCATTTGCTCCGACACATCCGAAAAATCCCGCTTTATCGTTTGATGAGCTTATGTAAAGATCATTTACGGTATGTCCAAGACCGTTAAAGCTGCCGTTGAATACGTATTTTTCGCTTCCGTCCCATCCGCCGATCGAAGTAAATCTTTTATTTTCAAGATCCATATCGGATATGAGATATACGTTACATCCGTTATACGTATTTTTGCCCGTGTTTACATCATATGCAAAAACGAAAAGCTCATTTTCTTCATCTATATAATAATTTGTTCCGTCATTTGAAATTACGGCGAGCTTTTCGCATTGCCATTTCAAAACGGGATAATATCCGTTTATACAGTAGATATCGTCCGTATATCCGTCAAGATAATCAAGCTTTTCAAAGTCGGAGCTATGCGTTCCTACGGTGATCTGCCCGATGCCCATATCTCTGTTTGTACGTTTGGCGTCTGATGCCGATAACGCCGATCCCTCCGGATACAGACATCCCGATACATCAACTGTAAGCGTTGATGTCGGCTCTGAGTTTGACGGTGTTGCAACTGTGCTGAATATTGCTCCGGTGTAGATTTTATTCACATCATCGTTAACGCCTAAGCTGTTTTTTCCTGCATAATAGCAACCGTTGACGTTTACTCTTTGTCCTGAACCGTAGCTTGCCGAAGAAAATCCTACAATACCGCCTATCGTTACTGAGCCACCCGATAGACCGTTCGATCTTGTACAGGAGATATTACCGGTATAATAACAGTTGCGCACGGTGCAAACGTTCCACGTTGCGCCGAGAATTCCACCGATACCGCCTCTGTATCCTATAACATCGGCTTTACTGTAACAGTTTTCGATAACCGTCTCGCTCGTTGCTATTCCGCATATCGAGCCTACTGCCCAGTCAACCAATCTTACACTGCCGGATTCAATACCAAAATTTTGTATTTTTGCAACGCTGACGTAGCCGAAAAATCCCGATCTTTCGGTGTTTTCATCAATATTCAAATGATGAACGACGTTGCCGTTACCGTTAAATCTTCCTCTGAACGGATTGTTTATTCCATTAGTACCTCCAATCTTCGTCCATACAAATCCGAGAAGATTTACGTCTGTTGTGAGGATTATATCGCAATCTATGTACGGTTGACCGTCGTTTACGGTACGGGCAAAATATGCAAGAGCATCCGCACCGTTCAGATAGTAAGTATTACCGTCCTTTACGAATGTTTCAGGGGCTGACGTCGGCGTTTTACCGTCCCATACGTCGAAATCGTTTCTTACAGTGCCTTCAAAATATATTCCTATATGGTCAGACAGATCGTATCCGTATTTTTCACCGTTTGCAATAATACTGTCGTAATCGTCAATGATATTATAATTTGCATCAAATGATTCTGTAAGATTCTTATACAGCTCCATTTGAATATTTCCCTTTACAAAAAGGTGATCTATCGTATTTGAAAGAAATCTCGTTGGATAATATCCGAATGAACGCCATGTGCTTGCAGTCTTCGTTGTTTCTGCTTCAAATCGCGCGTCAGCATAGCCGTAACCGGTAAAGCAACCATACGTTCTTCCGTTCATTGTAGTGCTCATATTCATATCGCCCGTGATTATTACAGGCAGATCCATGGATAGCTTTTCAATCTGCTGACATATCACCTGCGCCTGATGGACCGAATACTCCTCTGTGCAAGTTGTAAGGTGTGTATTCGCCTGAAAATACGCAATACCCGTTTTCTTATCACGCAGTATTGCCCACGTACAAGTGCGGTTAAAGCAGCTTGATGCGGTCGTATTACGGCTGGGAACGTCCGGCGTTGTCGAAAGCCAGAAATCACCGCTTTTCAACAGCTCGAATTTTTCCGTATTATAAAATATTAAATTGTAAAGATCCCATCTTTCTCTATTTGAACCGTCTCTGTTGCCGTTTGCACTCACGCCGATATAAGCGTATTTATCGGTAAGACGTGTATTTGCGTTTTCGGTAAGATACGGAAACCATTCGTAATTGACCTCTTGCAAGGTTATAACGTCGGGGGCATATCGGTCTATGAGCTTTTTAAGTCTTACTGCTCTTTTGTCAAACGAATAATCCGCCATCGTTCTTGACGGGAATTTTTCAAACATACGGTCGATATTGCCCGGATCTACATATGCGCAGATATTATAATCAAAAACCTTGATGTCCATTTCGTCCTGCGCGCCATTTACATCGACCTTAAAAAAAGGAATAACGGAAAAGCAGGTCAAAGCCGCCATAAACACTGCAATAGCAGCCTTAATATAACGTAAGGAAATGGTTTTGTTCATTATGTGAATACCTTTCAAATAATACTTTAAAAGCCACTTTCGAAAGTTCCGTTTTGTTCGGCACATCGTCGGCGGCTTTCAGAAGCGTTTCGCGCAAAGCGACG
Source organism: Clostridia bacterium (assembly GCA_017556845.1). Lineage (GTDB taxonomy): Bacteria > Bacillota > Clostridia > Oscillospirales > CAG-272 > RGIG7213. Next base: position 3,765 of record JAFYMA010000235.1, read on the forward strand.
TCTTCGATGCCCCGGCGCTTCATCTCAAGGGCCGCATGCCCCATGGATTGGGCGAAAATTGCCATACCGCCGTATTCA
>JAFYMA010000024.1 GCA_017556845.1 Clostridia bacterium
ACGAACTGTGAATTTGATACGGAAAAGGCTATCGTTGCCGCAGGCGGACAGGCAGAAATATTCGTTATAAACAATATGACTGCATCTGACGTTACTGCAAGTGCTGAAGAATTTGCAAAGAAGATCAGGTCTGCACAGGTGATATTTATTCCCGGCGGATTTTCGGGCGGTGATGAGCCTGAGGGATCCGGTAAATTCATCACGGCGTTCTTCCGTAATCCGCTTATATTTGAACAAGTCAACGAGTTGCTTTCTGTACGTGACGGACTTATGGCAGGTATATGCAACGGATTTCAGGCTTTGATAAAGCTGGGACTCGTTCCATTCGGTGAAATAATACAAACTGATAAGAACTGCCCCACGCTTACGTTCAATACCATAGGACGCCATCAATCCAAGATAGTAAACACGCGCGTGGCTTCAAATAAATCGCCGTGGCTTTCAGCAACGAACGTAGGTGAGATCTATTCCGTTCCGATATCACACGGAGAGGGAAGATTTGTATGTCCTGACGATCTGTTTGAAAAGCTCGTAAATAACGGTCAGATCGCTACACAGTACGTAGATATGGACGGCAGACCCACGAACGATATTGCATACAACCCCAACGGATCATATTGGGCTGTAGAGGGAATAACGTCTCCAGACGGCAGAGTACTCGGTAAGATGGGACATACTGAAAGATGGTCAGAGGGCTTGTATAAGAACGTACCCGGTAACTACGATATGCAGTTGTTTACATCTGCTGTAAAATATTTTAAAGTATAAGGTAATTATGAAAAAGTTATTTTCATCTTTGGCGGCTTCAACGTCGCTCGCGGCATTTATAATCTTTCTGATAACGGTCCTTCAGGGTGTGACGAAAACGCTCATAGACAAGGCGGGATATTCCGAATCTGAGCTGAAGCTCATAGAAAAGCTCGGAGATCCTACCTGGACGGATTATTTCTTCTCGTTTCTTATATTGGCAATGATGCTTATGCTGTTTGCGTTTTTGCTCACAACGCTTATTGCAGACAGAAAGACGTTTGCCCCTGCGGCATCGCACATAGTTGCGTTAATATGCACTGTTATGACGGTGCTGTGCGCACAGTCTGTGTGGAACGGCGAGGTCGCACTTATGTATAATACGGGTATGATGATAGCTTCGCTTATATTAGTTGTATCCTCGTATGCATTTTTGCTTTTGTATTCCGCATTTGCCATAACGAGCGAGGAGCTGAAAAGATATATATGAAAATAACCGTACTTGATAAATGTACGCTTACGGTGGGGGATATAGATTTTTCCCCCATCGAAAAGCTCGGAAACGTCGAATACTACGATATTCTGACAAAGCCTCAGATCATATCCGCCGCAAAGGACGCACAGATACTTTTGTGCAATAAGGCGGTGATAGACGGTGAAATAATGGACGAATGTAAAAGTCTTGAATACATCGGCTTATTTGCAACGGGATACAATAATATCGACCTTGAGGCAGCTTCCAAAAGGGGCATATCAGTCGTAAATGTTCCCGGATATTCGACAGATTCCGTGTGTCAGCTTACGATGGCGTATATTCTTTCTTTCGCAACGTCGCTTAATGAGTATAATACCTCAACTCATAACGGCGAATGGATAAGATCACATACGTTTTCGTATTTTCCGTATCCTATAACGGAGCTTTCGGGTAAAACGCTCGGAATTTATGGCTTCGGTGCGATAGGAAGAAGAGTTGCAAAATGTGCGCAGGCATTCGGTATGAACGTGATAGTCCATACAAGAACAGTAAGGGACAGCGATTACAGATACGTAACGCTTGAGGAGCTGTTTTCTGAAAGCGACTTTCTCACACTGCACGCTCCGCTGACGTCTGAAAATAAAGAGCTTGTGTGCAAAAAAACACTTTCTCTTATGAAAAAGACGGCGTATCTTATCAATACGTCAAGAGGCGGAGTTGTAAACGAGCAGGACCTTGCAGATGCACTGAATAACGGGGTTATAGCAGGTGCGGCGATAGACGTTCTTACAACAGAGCCTATGCAAAGCACAACACCGCTTTTGAAGGCTAAAAACTGCACGATAACGCCGCACGTAGCCTGGGCATCAATAGAATCACGCATAAGGCTGATAAAGATCGTGGCAGAAAATATTAAAGCGTACCAAAACGGCACGCCTCAAAACGCAGTAAACGCAAAATAAAAATGAAAGCCTGACGGCTGTCCGTCAGGCTTTTGTGCTTATTTGAACAGTATTTTGAAAAACGAAAGGCTTTTGCACGTATCAAGAAGACTTTTTCGTTTGATCTCGTCATCATCGGATGCACATTCGTCCTTTAAAAGAGAAGATGCGATGCGGACAAGCTCCACGCCGTCGATAATACTGCCGTATTTCTTACATAAGCGTGCAAATCCGCCGTCCTTGACGATCTCCTCGGCGGCAACGAGCCGTTCCTTATCCGAAAGATCCAAGGCGGATAAATTGATAAAGCTGATGTATACCGTTTTCAAAAGCTGCTTTTTATCTGCTTTGTTTGAACGCTTTATCTGCTTTTCGTTTTCCTGCGTGTATTTTTCATTTCCGCATTTATTGTAAAGCAAAAGAAGCGTTTTAATATCCTCGCTTGCATCGTCCGAGGAAAATAGTCCTGCATTTATATCACGGCAAAGCTGAAGAAGCTGAGTTTTTTCTTTGTATGTATCAGACATAATTTCACCCGCAGGTATGGGCGGTAAGCTGCATTGAAAGCCTTCCGTCCTCACCTTTAAATCCAAGAGATCTTGCAATATCCGTATTATCTCCGAGATAAAGTGCCTTGTGAACACCGCAAAAGTCGATAAATGACAGAGCAGAGCGCCCGATAAGTGTTAATATCTGATCGTTGCTTTGACCGGGAACGAGGGCGATCTCGTCAATAAAGCCGTATTCGCCGTTGAGATAAAATTGGCATACTGCGTACAGCACGTCATCAACGTATCCGCCGTAGCAAAAATGCTCAGAATTATATTCTATGTTGCAAAGCAAACACATTTGTCTTTGTACTTCTTTGTCCTGAATGGGCTTGACCTTAAGCATTTAACCCTCCTGCTTCAAGTATTCAACTTGCTTTCCCGTCAGATATTTGTATTTTCCGGGAGCTAAATTACCGAGCTTTATATTTCCTACGGCAACTCGGCAAAGCCTCGTTATGCGTACTCCTGCGGCTTCTGCCATTTTTCTTATTTGTCTGTTTCTGCCTTCAAAAAGAGTAAATTCAAGCACAGTTTCGTTTTCTGTCAAGGTGATTATTTCGGTTTTAACGGGCTTTATTTTATATCCGTCTATAACTAAAGGAGAACGCAGTACCTTTAATTGCTCCTGTGTAATTTTGCCCTTTATCTTGACGTGGTATATCTTAGGTATTCTGTGACTTGGGTGTGTAAGCAGATTTGCAAGCTCGCCGTCGTTTGTAAAGAGCAAAAGC